>CAYOZW010000104.1:0-10893 GCA_964408495.1 uncultured Eubacteriales bacterium | reverse complement strand
GTGTCGTGGCCCACAACAAAGTGCACCATTCGAAAGCCTACCCCTCCCAGATCAGGGTGGCGGTCGTGAAGCGCTGAGCCATAACGGGAGGGAGTTGGCCGTAGGGAAATTCGGGGACACGATCCCAATTCCAGAGAATTTGGAGCCAGCCACCAATTTTCTGATGAAGATGAGATTTGGTGACATGTTCGGAAATTCTCTTGAATTTCGTACGTGTCACCAAATCTCCAGGCACTTTATTTCTGAGCAAGTCGCCAATTTTCGCGCCCTCAGGAGCGGGGATATCTCTCCAGGATGAGGCGGCCGGCCCGGAAGTCCATGTGGACGCGGTGGGGCCAGAGAAGAGGGTTCCCCAGGAGGCCCGCGGCGTAGCGGCCGGATATTTCGTTCAGCCCCCCCATCCGGAATAAGTTGACCTGCTGCCCTTCGAAGACGAGGGGGCCGAGGGTGATGGGCAATCCATCGACACGATGGACATTCTGGGCCCCTCCGGCGCCCCGTATCCCGCCTTGGACGATGCGGGCGGGATCGATCGTCGGCTTGATGTGCTCTTCGAAAAAACCGGCGTCGACGAGATTGGTGGCCGCCGCCGAATCAAGGATGTAGAGGGCCGGAGGCGCTCCGGCCATGGAGGCCTCGACGACGGTCTGCTCGAAAAGATGGAGCGGGACGTCGGCCGCGACGGCCGCCTGGTCAATGTTTCGCGCGAGGAGATCGGGCCGGTCGAGCGGGAAGAGGTCCATCGTCCCGGCTTCGACGTCGATCGTCGCGTTGAAGCGCTTGAGGAAGGCCGTCCCGATGAGGCCCTCCTTCAGTCCCCGGAGCGTCTGAATATCGGAGACCATGACCGGGACGTTCCGGAAGGTCACCGGGCCGAGCTCGACTGTGTCCAGCACAGCGAAACGGGTGGCGATCGCGGTCGTCCCGACGCCCTTGGACGTGGCGCTGCCGGTCGGGGCGAGGCCCAGCTCCTCGGCCTGCAGGGGGCTGATCGTCATGAAGCCCGGCAGCGCCGAGTCGAGGTGGAAGAGATAATCACCCTTCCGGTTGAGGGCGAGGGATATCATGCGGATGCGGTGATGCGGTTCGGATGTGACCAGGGGGACCCGGATCCGTTCGAACCGCCCTTTCATCTGGAAGAGCTGCTTCCCGGCAAGCCCTTCGATCTGGGCCAGCCCGTTGGTGAAAAATGAGGGGAGAGGCTTGGAGTTTCGGCCGAAGCGCTCCTCGGCCAGCTTGGCTATCCCGAAAAGGTCGTCGACCCTGCCGCGGTCCAAAGCGGCTCTCCAAAGATGACGCAGGGCCTCGTCGTAAAAAGAGGCGGAGGCAGCGGCCCGGCGGAGGTGGGAGACGGATGTGTCCGGGTCGTTCCGGATGGAGGCGATGCGCCCCAATCCGAGATGGGCGTCGGGTTCGTCCGGGGATCGCAGGAGCACCTTCTTGAAGATGGCCTCGGCCTCCCCGATGCGGCCCGCCTTGAGGACGGCCAGTCCGCAGACGGCCATATCAGAGGAGTCGAGAGCGGGATCGACCAGGAGTTGCGCCGCGAGCCTGTCGGCTTCGCGGAACGAGTTCGCGAGAAGGAGCGAGACCAGTTTCTCCGTGCTAGGTTTCGCGGCCGCGGATGGACGGGAGAGAAATGCGTGGCCCTGCCCGATCATAATGAGGGCCAGAGTCATCGTCAGAAGAATTCGCGCGCGATTGTTCATAATACACCTCATAAGTAATACGCTCCGCCTCAAACGGGCGTTTAGTGATCCGGGTGGCCGAGGGGATGGCCAATAAGGCGATGTTTGAGTGATTCCCAGAGAAACTTAGCGGTTGATGACCTCCAGGGCCTTCTCCAGTAGTTCGTCCCGTCCGGAAAGGATGCCGGCGAGCGTCCGGCGGCACGGCACCGTCGGCAGGATGCCGATCGTATGGTGTTGGGAGCCGTCGTGCTTGACGACCTTCATCCCCGTCCAGGTGATGCTGTAGCCGCCGGGAAGGGCGAACGGGTTGACGTTGCCGTTGGCTCCGGCCGTCGGCTCGCCCACGATCTCGCCCAGCTTGTAGTGCTCGACGAAGCTCATCACGGATTCGGCGTAGCTGATGGCCCGGCTGTCGGTGATGAACACGACCCGTCCGGCGATCCGCGGGTTCGCCGGGACAAGATTCCAGCCCATTTCCTGGTAGGTCCAGCCTTCGCGGTCGGGCAGGACGACGAGCGGCACTTTCATCCAGGCGGAGGACTTGTCGGGCTCGCGCAGGAGATGGGAGAGGACCTGGTGGTTTCCCTTGGGATAGCCGCGGAGGTCGAAAACAACGCCCCGGGCTGCGGCCAGCTCCTGGATCCGGGAGCTGATGTCCTGCCAGGACGCGCGGGTCAGGTCCACGTAGAAGACGCCGTCCTTGACCGTAGCGATGGGCTCGAGAGCGGGCGCGACGACGGCCGCGGGAGCCTCCGCGGAATTTTCGAAGGGAACTTCGAGGACCTCGCCCCCGCGCTGCAGCTTGGCCGACCATTTCGTCTCTGGCAGCCCCAGGGCGAATTGGCCGGTCGCCTTGACCCTCTTCCACTGGGGAGATCCGGACAGGAATTCCTCGGCCTCTTGAATGATATCGGCGGTCTTTTTCCCGTCGATGGAGAGGACGACATCGCCCACCTTGAACGACGAGTCGACGGAGGCGGTGACGACGCCTTGGCCCTCGATCCATTCGATCTTGAAGGGAGGAGTGGCCAGCTTTCGCTGGAGGGCGTGGTAGACGCCCCCGTGGCCGTCGTCGAGCCGGGCCACGAGCCAGCTGAGCGTCCGGAGGAATTCCTCCTCCGTCCTGTCGGCGAGGGCACGTTCGAGGGAGCGGGTCAGCGCCGCGTCCCAATCGACCTCGACCACATCGAAATAGGGATAAAAGTGCTGAAAGACGTTCCAGGCGATGATGACATCGCCCAAGCGGACGCTCTCGTCCGCGGCGCTCAGGGGCCCGCGAGCGAGGCCGTCGAGGGCGGCGCGTAGCCGCTCCAGGTCATCCGGGTTGGACCGGGGAATGGTCCCCTGTTCATCCGTTTCAAGCGCCAGAGGAGCCCGGAGGTGGAGTCCCCGGCCGATCTCTTTGTCGATGACGCCGTCCGCCGGCGCCCTCATCTCAAATAGGGGAGCGGCCTCCGGCTGGATTTTGTTCCTGCAAAAGAAAGCGCGCTTCCCCTCGTGAGCGTCCTCCTCCCGGACTCCGGATTCCATGGTCGGGCTATTAATCCCCCAGGCTTCGGGAGCGGCGCCGGGGTCGCTTTCCTCAAAGCCGCCGTTCTCGACAACGACCGGCTCCTCAAGGCCGGCCGCGTCTGTTACGGAAATCTTGAACCCATCGATAAGGAACTCGCCCTTGCCGTAAACCAGCGCTCCGAAGGCGATCTTTTGGGCGTCCTCGGCGACCGGACCCGTGATCGTGTACTCCGTCCATTCGGGAGTCATGATGGGGCGGTCGTACATGTTGCCGAAGAAGCCTGGTCCAGACGGGCGGTCGACGCGGAGCCAGAGCTGGGCCCGGCTGCCCGTGCCTCTGGGTCGGGCCTTGACCCAGGCGCTGAGCTTGACAGTCTTCCCCTGATGCTTCGCAGCGTCGATAAGCGAATGTCCCAGGGTGGCACGGCCCGCCATTTCGAAAGGACGGTTGAGACGGAGGCTCCGGTAGATGGAGTTCTCGGCTCCGGTGCCGACTCCCATGTGCTGCCAGGAGACGGATTTTGAGGCTGCGTCGGGGGAGACGGCAGGAAGCGTGGGCGCCGGCGCCTCCCTGTCCTTGAAGTAGAGCGTCATGGACGGGGCAACGGGCCGGAAGACCTCTTCGAGGGCAGCCTTGAGGGCATCGGCATCCGGCGCGTCCTTAACCTTGGCGGCGGCATGGACGGCCAGGACGTCCCAGTCCACCCGGGCCGCCTCGTCGCTCGGATGGAAGTACCTGAGGTAACCGTAGAGCTTGGCCAGAGTCCTGAGGTTCTGGACGGCCGGCGCGGTCCCGGAGCCGGGGCCACGGCCGCAGACCGCACCGAAAGCCAGGAGCGCGAGCACGAGGACGCCGACATATATGCGCTGTTTATTCATTTTTGCCTCCTCCCTTCGCCGGGGATGATAAATCGCCGCATCGCCGGCTGTCAAGGCGAGCCGACGTGCCCCTGGAGAAAATTAGTGCCTGTCACCAATTTTCTTGTCACTTCATTTCCGTCCTGTGCCCAAGTTACTCTCTGAGAGATTTATTCTAAGCCATTCGTCTTCCTAAAAGGACAGAGCCAATCAGAGTCAATTCCTGTGAGAATGGAGGCAACTTGACATTAATAAGAAGGGAGCATATAAATTATGCAGAGGTATGAAATGGTAAGAAAGACGGTTGCCATGGATGAGGATCTTATCAATGAGCTCGATCATTTTGCCAGAAGCCAGGAGAGGGATTTTTCCAGCGCTCTCCGGTATGCCCTGAGAATAGGCCTGCTGGCCCTCGAGAATCCTGAACTGACCGTTGAGGAAATCAAGGACATCATCGAGGCCCAGGTGGACTATCAGATGGGCCGGGTCACCGAGCTGAATCCAAAAGACATCTGAATGAAAATTGTCGAGACTCCGAAATTCCAGAGGCAGCGGAAAAAGATCAGGGATGAGGCCGAAAGAGATGCGCTGAAGGAAGCGCTCAGGAAAGTCGAGATGAACCCCGCGGCCGGCAAAAAGCTCAAAGGGGAATTCGCCCTTCTGGGGGAGTATCCATATACGGTAAAGGGGCAGGCCCGGCGACTTATCTATAGATGGGAAAAAGATCTGATCGCTCTCTTTTCCTTTGGCCCGAGAGAGGGCATATACAAGTAGCCGGGCGCTTCTCTGAGGTCAAATCGCGCAGTTAAAATGAGAAAATTGGTGACAGGAACCAATTTCAAGAGAATTTAGATCCAGCCACCAATTTTCCGGCGACAGATACCAAATTCGCTCCCCCTCTTCTTCATCCTCCCCCACCAGGGGGGAGGATGCTTGTGAACTCCCTCGCCCTTGATGGGAGAGGGTCGGGGAGAGGGTGAGACCGAAAGTTTGGAAACAGTCACCTAATTTCTCAGCAGTTTTTCAAAAAAGCCTTTATGGAATCGTGGTCTCCGGCTAATATGAATTCGATCGTGTCTCGCTGCCAGCGAAATAGTATTCTGTTCCGCAGGCCTTTGCGGATTTCCCAGTAATCATCATGGAGGTGTTTGAGCCCTACCCCAACGGGCATCCGGGCTCGGAGGTCGAGAAGAGCGAGAAATGCCAAGCACGCCGTCTTGATTTCTGCTTTGTCTTCCGCAGGCAAGGCTTTTGTGGATCGATCAAAAGAAGGCTTGAATTCATATCTCATAAAGATTTCAGGTGTTTCCAGGCCCCCTTTGAGGTTTTATAGCTCTGGCCGCGCTCGGCGACCAGGCGTTTGATTTTGCCCCACTCTTCTTGCGTGTATGTATCTCTCTCCATGATTTCGCAAGGCAAAAAGAGAACACCCTTATCCGTCACCTTGAAAACCACCGAGGAGCCTTTCTTGAGGTTGAAGATAGCCCGGATCGGTGCCGGCACGGTCACTTGGCCCTTCGATGTCATTCTTGCGATCTCTATGAGTTCCATCATTTCTCCTTACTTTCTTACATCCATACTTTACCTCCGCGGATTAAGATTGTCAAGAACATCGTAATAGACGCAGGCAAGACGCGGACATTCTCAGCGGCAAGGTAAAAATTTGGTGACAGGCACCTTATTTCTGACAGTCCCCCTATTTCCCAGTCACCAATTTTCTATATTATTTTTTGGGCAATCGCGATCTTTCGAAGGCCGGCATGGCGGCCGCGTTCCAATCGCCCTTCTGAAAACTTTCTTTCGCTGCCGCATAGCATTCGGCGGACCTTTTCAGATAATTGGCATAAAAATCTCGCTTGACCTCCCTTGTTCTGACCTTAGGACTCATGAATGATTTTGGGCGGATAAAGAGTGATGCCTGACTGGATGTTGGAGATAAGTTTTAGATCGGATCTGGCCTTCAGTTCTTCTGTGGTCAGAATATATGACGATAACACATTGCCATATTTCTCCAGGCACAGAGTTGCCAGCTTTTCGGTTGCCAATTCGAGTTGTTGCTTGCCGTCCCCATTTGTCACCTGAACAAAAAGATCGATATCGCTTTGAAAGGTTTCGGTTTTTGAGGCGATCGAGCCAAATAATGACACCTGGACAACCAACGATAGGGGAAGGCTTTTAAGAATTGAGTTCTTCAGGTCTTCAAGCGGCGCATCAGGATCTAATAAGGTGGCTGTTACCAAATTTCTGTCACCGAATTTCACTCCTCCGAATTCTCTGGATTTTCTCAAGGGATTGAGCAAAGATACTCATGTCAATAAAGATGCCGGAATATTCGATCTCGCAGATTGGGACGTTTGAGGATTGTGCACTTCAGTACCGGCTCATCTACGTCGACCGGATCGAGCACTATGAGAAGGAAGCTGTAGCCTTTCTGGACGACGCCTCATGGAAGAGAGATTGAAAAAGCAACAGAACAAATTTTCGCTATAAAAGATGAAGCTATCTTTATCGTGGCTGTCGAATATATGCTCTGAATATCGGCTTGAGAAGAAATACCTCGTCGTTCCCTCCTACCAGGTAGGGCACCAGATTGGGGAAACGCTGGCGAAGGAAGGCGGAAGCTGGATTAATCTGCATTTTGTGACGCTGCCAGCTTTGGCGCAGAAAGTCGCCGGGGCAGAACTATCCAAGCGAGTCATCAAGTTTGTTTCGAGCACGGGCTCTTTTTATCTGGTCGATAAAATATTCAGAAGGCTCAAGGCACAGAAAAAATTCAGATATTTTGGGGATATTGAGGCCACGGCCGGGATCATCCAGGCGCTCAGGCATTCGATCAATGCCGTTAGGATGGCGGGGGTGAAGGGCCGGGATCTCAAAGCTTCTTGGTTTATTAATGAGAGAAAAGGCGAAGAAGTTATTCTCCTACTAAAGGCATATGAGGAGGAACTGGAAAAAGAGAAGCTTATTGATTTGCCGGGGCTATATGAACTTGCGCTGAAGAAAATCCGAGGCAGGCATGGGGAGAAAGAAGATAGCAAACAGAAGGAAACAAAGCGGGAATTGTATCTTGCTTTCCGGGACCGGCCCCTCGAAGGCATCGAGCGCGAATTCCTCAAGAAACTGGCCGGCGAGACCCCTATTTTGATGCCCGAGGATCCGGTTTATGGCCTGGTCAGGCCCCGGCGGATGTGGGAGGTGGCTTCTGCGCCCCAGGCTCCGCCCGCGCCTCCCGCATCTTCCCCCGCCTCCAACATCGAGCGCCTGCCCTGGCTGTTCGCCACGACAAAAGCCCCGCCGCCCATCCGCGACAACACCATCGACATCTTTTCCGCTATCGGGCCCACCAACGAATGCCGCGAGATTCTCCGCCGTGCGCTCACCCAAAAAATCCCTCTCGATGACATCGAGATCATCCATCCTCCGGCTTCGATCTATCCCTCGATCATGTATGCGCTCGCCGCGAAATCCGGCCTCCCGATGACTTTTGCCGAAGGCATCCCGCTGGGCTTCACAGCGCCCGGCAAAATCTTCGGCGGGCTCGTCGAATGGCTGGAGCACGATTACCTCGTCTCAGACCTTTGTGCGCTCATCGAGGCGGGCGCCCTCAAGCTTCCCTCGGGGAACGGGCATGTGGCGCTCTCACCCCTTAAGGTGAGCCGCTACCTCAAGAGCGCCATGATCGGCTGGGGAAGAGAGCGGTATGTGGAGAGGCTCCGGACCCTCATCCAGGATGCCGATGAGAGCGTCCGCGCCGCCGAGGTGGAGGGCGAATTCGAGAAGGTCGACAGGTACCGGGAGAATATCCGCGAGGTCGAAAGCCTCGTCGCCCTCATCAAGGACATCCTGGAGCTTCTGCCCGGGGAGGATGAGGGAGGGAAGGTCGATTTCGCGGCGCTCTGCCGGGGGGCGGCGTCGTTTGTCGCGAAGTTCGCGGCGATATACGGAGACCTGGATGCCGAGTCGCGCGGCCTTCTCAGGTCGAGGCTCGACGAGGCGGCGGTCTTCAAGACATCGCCCCTGAAGCGGCAGGCCGCTTTCGAATGGCTCAAGAACCTGGCGGCGGGATTGAGGGTGGGGGCTTCGGGGCCCACGCCCGGCCATCTCCATCTTTCGGGCTGGAGGACGGGCGGGTTCTCGGGGAGGGCGGTGACCTTTGTCGTCGGGCTCGACCAGGGGACTTTTCCGGGAGCCGGGATCCAGGATCCGATCCTTTTAGACGAGGAGAGGGAGCGGATATCGGGCGAGCTGCGGACGAGCGCGGATTCGCTGCGGGAGAATTTGTGGGCGATGGCCGGGATGCTGGCGGGGTTGAGGGGGCGGGTCGTGCTGAGTTATCCCTCATACGACATCATCGAGGAGCGGCAGAGTTTTGCGTCGTCGGTCGTGCTGCAGGCGGCAAGGCTGCGGGAGGGGAAGCCGGAGTTGGATTATTCGGGGCTGGTGAGGATGATTGCGGAGGGGGGTGGAGGTGCGCGGGGATTTCTGCCGGATGAGGAGCAGGAGGGCTTAGACGAGACCGACTGGTGGCTCGGGAAGCTCGCGCCTGGAGGTGTTCTCCGCGACGGGATGGAGGCGGTCAAGACAAATTTCGACCTTCTGGGCCGGGGGATCTTCGGGCTGGAGAAGCGGGACCGAGCCGGGGTCGGCGAGTTCGAGGGGAGGATCAAGATCGACCTCAAAGAGGTCCATCCCCTCCACAACAAGGACATCGTGCTTTCAGCATCGCGGCTCGAGAAGCTGGCCAAATGCCCGTTCGGGTACCTGATGCGGTATGTGCTGGACGTTAGGCCCCCGGACGAGCTCGATCTCGACCAGTCGCAGTGGCTCAACCCGCTGCTGCGGGGGACTCTCCTCCATGAGATCTTCGCCGATTTCATGAAGGAGCTAAGGAAGGAGAGGGAGAAGGGGAAGGAGAAGGCGGCGGCGAGGGGTGAGGAGAAGGAGGAGACGAAGGCAGAGGCGAAGACGCGCGGGGAGAAGGGGCCGGTGGTGCGGGCGCTGGAGCACGGGCCGTTGATGAGACGGATCACCGACGGAGTGAACGAGCGATACAAGGAGGAGGTCCCGCCGCCGTCGGAGGGAGTCTTCGAGCAGGAGAGAAAAGAGCTTGAGGAGGCGGTCACCATCTTTCTCAAGGCGGAGGAGGAGAGGGAGAGCGCCGGCGAGCCGCTTCTATTCGAGGTCAGCTTTGGCACGGGGAAGAAGAGAGAAGAAGGGGCTGAGGTAGAAGAAGAAGGGATCGCAGAGCCTGCGGTCCTGGATTTGGGGGAAGGGCGGTCTGTGTCGCTCGCCGGGCGGATCGACCGCATCGACCGTCTCGAGGACGGCCGCTACCGGGTGATCGATTACAAGACGGGAAGCTACAAGATTTACGACGACCTGGATATGTTCGGCAAGGGGAGGATCCTGCAGCACGCCCTGTACGCGGTCGCGGCCGAGCAGATCTTGAAGAAGCTCAAGATCGAAAAGCGGCCGGTCGTCGCGGAGAGCGGGTATTATTTCCCGACGCGGAAGGGGGAGGGGAATTGGGTCAAGCCTGAGCTCGATAGAGAGAAATTCAACAAGCTCGTTCTGGAGCTCATCGGCATCATCGAGCGGGGGCACTTCGTGGCAAACCCCGGGCTCAACGACATCGATTGCGAGGAGTTCTGCGATTACGCCAGGGTCTGCGGCGGCGCCTCCGCCCGCGAAAGGGCCAAGGAAAAGAAAGAGAAGAATCCCGATGTCTTTGGCATATTCGAGCGGCTTAAAGAGTATGAGTAAGGGTAAAATTCGGTGACACCAAGAGAGAAGATCGATGACAGGAACCAAAGTCCAGATCATTTGGATCCAGTCACCAATCTTGCCGCTCTGCCGGATGAGGGGGCGAGGCGGAGGATCGGCGGGGACCTCGACCGCACCCTCTTCGTCGAGGCGGGCGCCGGGTCTGGGAAGACGAAAAGCCTCGTTGACCGGATGATCGCCCTGCTGCGCACCGGGAAATGCGCGGTTGGGCATCTGGCCGCAGTTACATTTACGCGGAAGGCGGCGGCGGAGCTCCGGGGAAGGTTCCAGATCGAACTGGAGAAGGCGGTCCATGGAGAGGCGGATGCGGGCATCAAGGAGCGGTTGAGAGACGCCCTCCGCAACCTGGAGCAGTGTTATATCGGGACGATCCATTCGTTCTGCGCCAAGCTCCTCAGGGAGCGGCCGATCGAGATCGGCCTCGACCCCAGTTTCACGGAGTTGGAAGGGATCGATGATGCCATCTTCCGCGCGCAGTGCTGGCAAGACTATCTGGTCAAGGTGCGGATCGAGGGGGAGGCGGTCCTGCGGGGGCTCGACGAAGCCGGGATCGATCCGATGGATCTTGAGAACGCTTTCGATGCCGTATCGCTTTATCCGGAGGTGGAAATCGTCGGGGGCGCGAAGGATATCCCGGATTATGAAAAGCATAGGACGAAGCTGGAGAGGTTCTTGGCACGGGCGCGGGAGGCGGTGCTTCGGGACAAACCCGCCAAAGGATTTGATAAACTCCAGAAACTGATGCGGCGCTGCTTTGTCCGGCAGCGGAACCTCGGCTTCGACGACCATCGCGTCCTGATGGAGACGTTTGAACTTCTGGAGAAAGAGACAGGGGTGACGCAGAACAGGTGGCCGTCGAAGGAGGCGGCGCTCGCTTTCAAAGACGATTTTGACGGATTCCGGAAGGGGGTAGTGGCGCCTGCGCTCAAGGCTTGGCGCGCGTTCAGGCACGACAAGATCATCCTCTTTCTGAGGCCGGCCGTCGACTTTTTCGAGGCCCGGCGCAAGGAAGAGAACAAGCTTAATTTCGGGGACCTGCTGATGCTGG
>CAYOZW010000103.1:10541-10912 GCA_964408495.1 uncultured Eubacteriales bacterium | reverse complement strand
TACACGACGCTCTTCCGATCTCCTGTTTCAACCCGGGCTTTATCGGTCGATATGATTTCGATTACCCTCATCGGTATGCCCAGACACATTACTCATCCCCTTCCTGTATTTTCTTCGCTATAGTCGCAGCGACAAAAGCCTGGCCTATTCTCTCAACCAATCCGTCCGGGAGCTCCTCTATATACCGATCTCGCCCGCGCAGAAATATAAATCTAAGATCTTCATCGACATGTTCCTGAACCGGTTTGCCAAGGGCCTCGGGGCGGTTATCCTGATGGTGCTCCTCTTCTTTGTCCGGAAGGGGGGCGGGTCGGGCTACGCAGAGGGGGCCATTCAGTATATCAGCGCGGTCGTTCTGGCCCTGATCGTGG
>CAYOZW010000103.1:0-10531 GCA_964408495.1 uncultured Eubacteriales bacterium | reverse complement strand
CCTCAACATCCGGATCGGCGGAGAATACGGCAATATCGTCAAATCGAAGATCGAAAAACAATACGAGCGGGGTGACCAGCTCGTTGACCAGAAGCTCGATGTCGACTACACCAAACGGGTCTTTGACACCCTGGAGAGCAAGAACAAGAGCTCCGTCCTCTATGCCATGAACCTTTTTGACCTGATCCGTCAGGACAAACTCACTCCTGAGGTCAAGAAGCTCATCTCCTACAAAGCGGACGAGGTCCGGGCGGCATCCCTGGGGGGCTTGTTCGAGCAGTCGGAGACAGGACTGGGTCCGCAGGTGGAGGATGAGCTGAGCGAGGAGGTGTTGAAAAAAGAGGTTCTGGAGATCATGAACCTGGATGTCTACCATGAGGTGATGAAAGATCATTTCGATAAGATAGCCGAGGACAAAGGCCTCGATTCGCTCACGGACCGAATGGAGGCGGCCAAGGCGATCGGGTTCATGGAGCCCAACGCGCCCCTCGTGGAAAAATTGGAAAGCCTTCTCGAAGACGAATCTCCCGATGTCTGCCGCTACGCGATCCAGAGCGCCGCAGCCCTGAAGCGGCGGCAGGACGTTCCCGCCTTGGTCAGCATGCTCCAGAGCGTTGTCCTTCATGAAGATGCAGCAGCGGCGCTCCGTCAATTCGGCCCCCGCATTGTCGGGATGTTGGCCGACTACCTGGCCGACAAAAACGAAGACTCTGGGCTAAGGAAATCTGTGGCCGCAGTCCTGGCGGGTATAAACTCCCAGGATGCGGTCGATTTCTTGAGCTGGGAACTGGCCGGAGAGGAGGAGGTCGCCGACGAGACCATCGATGCCCTGGACCGGATCAGAAGCTCCGACCCAAGCCTGCGCTTTTCCAGAGAGCGCATCATGCCACGGCTATTCCAGGAGATCCAATCCTACTGCAGGAGGCTGGTTGAATCCGGGGCCGGCAGCGACAGAGAGAAAGAGACCGCCGCTCAAACTGAAAAGGGGCTGGCCGACTCCCTCTGGAACGTCTTCAAACTCCTCGGTCTTATTTATTCGCGCGAAGACATGATCAAGGCCTACCAGAACCTCGAGACCGGGACCAAGGATTCGGTCGCCTATGCGCTGGAGCTTCTGGACAATGTCCTGGAAAAAGAAATCCGGGATATCATCTTCCCCCTGGTCGAGGACCTGTCCTCCGAAGAAAAAATGAAAAGGTGCCGTCATGTCCTGGCCAATCTCAGGCTGAAGAAGGAACGACATGGCCAGGATTAGAGGCTCGTCGACGTCGCCGCTTTCCATCCTGATGTTCCTCTACTTCGCCTTGGTCACCTTTTCCATCTATATCGTTAAGCCCGCCAAGGAATCGCTGTTCCTTTATTCTCTGACTAAGAGCAAACTTCCTTATGCCTTCTTGCTGACAGCTGTTCTCATGGGCTTGGCGGTCTCTTTGAATTCCCGGCTCTTGAGAAGGCTCAACAGGCCGCTCTATCTTTCTTCTTCTCTGCTGCTGTTTGTGGTCAGCGGACTGACCTTCTGGTTATTCATCCGCGGCGCCTCACCCTGGAAGTGGACCTTCCTTCTCCTTTATTCCTGGGGGGATATCCTGATGGTCACGACGATCACCCAGTTTTGGATCTTCGTCAACGACCTCTTCAGCCTCCGCGAGATCAAGAGAAAAGTGGGCTTCTTCGTCAGCGGAGGACTTCTGGGGGGGATTGCCGGTTCGCTTGTCGTGCTCTCCCAGTCGAAGCTGCACTTGAGGAGTGAAAGCTTGATCTTGGCGGGTCCGCTCTTCCTCATCCCTTGCATCCTGATCGTCTTCCTTGTCCGGAGGATCCCCGAGAAGGAAGCCAGAGAGGACAAGAAAAGTCGCCCGGACATGAGAGAAAAAGTGGGCTTTGTTCAGAGCTTGGCGCTTCTCCGAAAAAACCGCTTCCTCCTTCTTCTGAGCGGATTGATCTTGGCCGGGATCATCGTTTCCAACCTGGTGGATTTCCAATTCAAGTCGGCGGCCGAAATATTCTTTCCGCTAAAAGATGTCCGAACATCCTTCCTGGGGACATTCTATCTCGGCATTCTTGTGGTCTCCTATCTATTTAACGTTCTCCTGACCTCCCGAATCCTCAAGACCTTCGGGATGCGGGTAGCTCTGCTCATCCTGCCGGTTCTCCTCCTGGCCGGCGCGCTTTCCATCTTCTTCATCCCGGCCTCCGGGATGGTCTTTTACGCCGTGGCCCTGAAAGGCACAGATAAGAGCCTCTCCCATTCCCTGTCTCAATCGGTCCGGGAAATCCTTTATATCCCGGTCCCACGGGACATCAAGTACAGAGCCAAGGTTTTTATCGACATGTTCCTCAACAAGTTCGCCGACGGACTGGCCGGGCTGGTGCTGATCCTCGTTTCCGCCTTTATCGACCTGTCCATCCGGGATGTCAGCCTGCTCCGGGATGTCAGCCTGATCATCGTTGTCTTCATTATCGTTTGGATATGGCTCGGTTTCCGCGTGACCAGGGAGTATGTGACCATCGTTAAGAACAACCTCCACATCAAATGGCGGGACGCCGACAAGCTCATCACCGAGAATATAGACATCGATATGACCAAGCTGGTTTTCGACACCCTGCAGAGCCGGGAGCATAGCTCCGTGCTCTACGCGATGAACCTGTTCGACTTGATCAAGAAAGAACAATTGAGCCCCGAACTCCGCAGCCTGATTGCGATCAAGAGCGATGAGATTCGAGCCCGCTCCATGGACGCACTTTTGGACGTCGGCGGTGAAAACCTCCTGCCCGATATCGATGATTCTCTCGATCCGGAGGCCCTGGATGCCCAAGTCAAAGAGATCATGTCGCTGGACGTCTATCAAGAGCTGATCCAGAGGCAGATCCAGAGGGCCGTTAAGGAGAAGGGTGGCCGGGCGGAGATCTCCCGGATGGAAGCGGCCAAGATCATCGGGATGATCGGCCCCCAGACGGCTGTCATCAAAGATTTGAAAAAACTGCTCCGGGACCCCTCCGCCGAGGTCGTCCGCTACGCTGCGGAGAGCGCCGGCCGGCTGCGCAGACGAGAATTCGTCCCCCTGCTCGTCGGGCACCTCATCCATCCGGCTATCCGGGAAGCCGCTGCCCAGGCGCTTCAGGCCTACGGAGATTCGATTGTCGGGACCCTAAAAGATTATCTGAGTGATCCCCAGGAGGATATCCGGATTCGCCAGGCCGTTCCGGACCTCCTGGCCAAGACGGGTTCCCAGAGGGCGGCCGATATCCTGACCATGGAGCTGGACAAGGAAACTTCAGAGCTGGAGGGAGAGGTAATCGAGGCGCTTCACCGCCTGATGTCGAACAGCCCCGGCATCCGCTTCTCCTCTGAGACCATTCACCTGAAAATCGTCTCCTTGATCAAGAAATGCTATCTCCTGGTGCTCCAGATCCATGATCTCCGGGCAGACCGAAAGAGGGAAGTGCTCAGACATGACCTGGAGAACAGCCTCAACAGGACGATGAAACAGATCTTCGAACTGCTTGGCCTTATTTATCCCCAAGAGGATATCGTCAGGGCCTATCAGAACATCATAGTCAGGACGAAAAAAGCACTCGACTATTCGGTCGAACTGCTCGACAACATTCTGAAGAGAGAACTCAAAGAGCTCCTTATCCCTCTGATTGAAGATACTACCGTTGAGGAAAAGGCCAGGATCAGCCGGAAGATGATCAAAGCAGCCGAAAAATTTGGTCTGACTTGAAGGACCGGCTAAAACAGGTGTATAATTGGCTCGAGGGATGACCATGCCGAGACTGTTTGTCTATCCGAAGAAGGGGGATTCATTCTGGTACACCCTCAAGGGGGAAAAGATCCTGATCGGCAGGTCCGACGACAACGATCTGGCGCTTCCCGACCCGTTCTCTTCCGGACACCACGCTGTCATTTCGCCCGTTGACGGGGGGTACTTCCTCCGGGACAACGGGAGCAAGAACGGTACCTTCCTCAATGCCAAGAAAGTCCAGGGAGAGGCCGAGCTCAAGAGAGGGGACGAGATCCTGGTGGGTTCGACAAGAATTATCTACGACAAAGAATTGTCGAGCAACGTCGAGGTCACCGAGATCTTCCAGAGCCCGCGCAATGTCAACACCATCATCCCGCTCAAGGACATTTTAAAAAAACAGGATATCGACACGACTATCCAGTCCCTGGCCACACCGGCCGATTTCCTGAAGATAAAGTCCGATTACAAATCCATGGCCGTTCTCAACGCAGTGAGCAAAGCGCTCGTCCTTCATCAGCCCCTGCAAGATCTCCTGGAGCGGATCATGGACTTGATCCAGGAGTATCTGCCCATGGACAGGGGAGTCCTGATGCTCAGAGAGGGAAATCCCCCCCAGATGATCGCCAAGGTTCCCCGCATCAATAATAAAAACCTCCTCCGCCAGAAGATCCTGGTCAGCCAGAGCATCATCAACCTTGTTTTGGACAATCACTCCTCGGTCCTGACCGCAGACGCTCAGAAGGACGACCGGCTGAGGATGAAGGACAGCATCATCAAATCGAACATTCACAGCGCCATGTGCGTGCCCCTCTGGAACAACCGGGAGATCATCGGCGTGATCTATGCTGACCGCATCGCGCTGCTCGGACAATTCACCGAGGACGACCTGAGACTGATGACGCTTCTTTCCAACCTGGCCGCGGTCAAGATTGAGAACTCCCTGGCCGTCGAAAGGGCGATCGAAATTGAAAAATTCCAGAAGGAACTGTCCCTGGCGGCCCAAATCCAGAAGGACTTCCTGCCCAAAAAGAACCCGGTCTGCGATCGCCTCGACATCGCCTGGATGTTTATTCCCTGCAACCAGGTCGGCGGCGACTACTATGACTTTATCTCTATCGATCCCTGCCGGTTGGCGCTCATCGTCGCCGATGTTTCTGGGAAAGGCATCAGCGCGGCCTTGCTCATGGCCTCGCTTCGGGCCGCCCTCATCGCTGAGGTTGGGCCCCAATTCCGGCTGGAAGACGTGGCCGCCAAGCTCAACGATTTCGTCCACAGCAGCTCGGCGCCCAACCGTTTCATCAGCTGTTTTGTCTGCGACCTGGACATGACGAGCGGGAAGCTCCGCTATGTCAACGCCGGTCATAATCCTCCGATCATCTTCGCCAAGGACGGAAAGGTCCGGCGTCTCGACCCCACCGGCTTCTGCTTGGGGATGTTCCCGTCTGTTTCCTACGATGTCGCGGAGGTCACTGTGGATAAGGGCGAAACGGTCGTTCTCTACACCGATGGGGTTACCGATGCCCGTAACAGCGCCAATGAAGATTTTGGCGAGGACACCCTCATCAGCTTGTTGAAAAAAAGCGCCAAGAAGCCGGCGGCGGAGATTGTCTCTAAGGTAAGCGGAGAGCTGGGCCGCTTTTCCAGTGGCGTCGATGCCTTCGACGACATGACCCTGATCGTCCTTAAGCGGACAGACTGACCCTCCCATGCGGCTAAATAGGATCCTTTGCCTGGTGTCCTCCTGTTGACAGAGGGGCCGATTTTTCTTATATGAAGTGACACGGCCTAAGGAGGGCCTTAATGGCTCATCAACGACTGGCCTCACTGGACGCTTTCCGGGGTCTGACCATAGCCGGAATGATCCTGGTTAACAACCCGGGGAGCGAAGAGCACGTCTACCCGCCTCTGCGCCATGCGGCTTGGCATGGCTGGACCCCGGCCGACCTCGTTTTCCCCTTTTTCGTATTCATCGTCGGCGTATCCATTGCGCTCGCCATTTCGCGGCGAAGAGGGGAAGGAGAAGGGAGGGGGGATCTTTATTTCAAGATATTCAAACGAAGCCTCATCATCTTTTCTCTCGGGATCGTTCTCCGCCTGTTTCCTCGCGTCGACTTCGCGACCCTGCGCATACCCGGCGTCCTCCAGCGCATCGCGCTCTGCTATCTTTTTGCGGCCCTGCTGTACGTACACGTGGGAGCGAAGGGAAGGGTCGGCCTCGCCGGGCTGCTTTTAGCGGCCTATTGGGCAGTGTTGCGATTTGTCCCCGTTCCGGGCTATGGCGCCGGTGTCCTCGATTTCCAGGGCAACCTGGCCGGCTATATTGACCTCAAGCTCTTGGCCGGGCACCTTTACAAGCCGGGATTCGACCCGGAGGGGATCCTGAGCACTTTCCCGGCGGTCGTCACGTCCATTCTTGGGACACTGGCTGGCGATTGGCTCAGGTCGAGCCGGCGAGATTCGGAGAAAACACTGGGGCTTCTAGCGGCCGGCGCCGGATTGACCGGCCTCGGGCTGGCGCTCCATCCCTTTTTTCCGATAAACAAACAGCTCTGGACGAGCACGTTCGTCCTGTTCACCGCCGGGGCGGCCCTCCTGCTTTTGGCCGCAGGCTATCTATTGATCGATGTAATGGGATGGAGGAAATGGGCGGTTCCCCTTCGGGTTTTCGGGACGAATGCCATCGCCGCCTATGTCGGCTCAATTCTCATGGCAAAAATCTTTCTCTGGATCAAGGTCTGGTCGGGAGGTGAGAAGGTCAGCCTTTTCTCCTGGATCTATGATAAGGCCGTCGTTCCCTGGGGCGGGAAGATCAACGGATCTTTGGTCTTTGCGCTCGGGTTCGTCTTGCTCTGGCTGGCCTTGCTGACCCCTCTCTACCGAAAGAGAATTTTCATCAGGATATGATTCGTCAGGTGAAGTTGAAAGAGCGAAAGGACTGAAAAATGAGACACCGCCAGCCTCTTTTCCCGCCGGCCATCAATCTCCTAGGGCTTGTTTCTCTGTTGGCCCTCTTTTTTTGCAGCTGCCCCAGAGGTCAACGGGAAGCCGTTCTTCCCGGCGGCCGAGTCCGTCTTGGCATCGAGGTTTTGCTGGGAAGCCGTCTCGACCTGATCAAGGGAAAGAGAGTCGGTCTCATCACTAATCCCACGGGCATGGACGGCCTCCTCCGCAGCGACATCAACCTTTTGCGGGAAGCCGCGGGGGTGGAGCTTGTCGCCCTCTACAGTCCCGAACACGGCGTTCGGGGGAACGCACAGGCGGGCGAGTATGTTCCTTTCTATATCGACGAAAAATACAGAATCCCCGTTTTCAGCTTGTATGGTCAATCGCAACGGCCCGATCAGGGGATGTTCAAACACATTGACGAATACATGCGCTCTTTCGATACAACAGGGACGGGAAAATCTCCGGAAAGCCGGATGATCGGGGACATCGATGTCCTCCTCTATGATATCCAGGATGTCGGGACCCGAGTTTATACCTATGTAGCGACCATGGCCTTCGCGATGCAGGCAGCCACCGAGAACGGGATTCCGTTCATCGTCCTCGACCGCCCGAATCCCATCAACGGCTTGAATATGGAAGGCCCAGTTCTCGAATACCCCGAATATAGCTCATTTATCGGGTTGTACCCAGTTCCGGAGAGACATGGGATGACGGCCGGAGAACTCGCCCGCTTGATCAATGACCGATTCCTGGACAAGAAAGCCGGGTTGACGGTCGTGCCGATGGAAGGCTGGCGTCGGGAGATGTGGTTCGACAAGACGGGCCTTCCCTGGGTCATTCCCTCACCGAATATGCCGACGCCGGAGACAGCGACCGTGTACCCCGGCCAGGTCTGTCTGGAAGGGACGAACATTTCTGAAGGGAGGGGAACGACCCGGCCGTTCGAACTCTTCGGAGCCCCCTGGATCGACGGTTACGAGCTGGCTCGGAAGCTCAACGGCCTTGGCCTGGAAGGGGTTGTCTTCCGGGAAGCCTGGTTCACTCCGACCTTCTCGAAGTTCGCCGGTGAACAGTGCGGGGGGGCTCAAATCCACGTCGTTGACCGGATGGCTTATCGGCCCTTTGAGACGGCCCTTCATATTGTCAAGATGATCCAGGACACGTATCCGGAGGAGTTTCGATTTCACTCCGACTATTTCGATAAGGTCATGGGAACGGCAAAAGTGAGAAAAGGGCTGATCGGAGGCCGGGGAGTCGCTGAAATAATCAAGGACTGCGAACCCGGCCTGAGAGCTTTCGCAGACATCCGCCGGGCCTACCTTCTTTACGATTAGAACGGCGGAACGGGCTCATGAAACGGCCCGGGCGGAAACTCCTGCGACGGCAATACTTGGATTGCAATGTCAAGTCCTGTTCCGTAGAATAGGGATTCCATAGACCGGAGTCCCAAACACATAGACACCTCAGATCGAAGGAGATACTTTCGTGTCCAATAATGCTTTTGCCTACGCGTTGGCCAACCCGCTTTCTGTCATCCTCGACAAGGAACCCCGGGATTTCAGCCGCTCCGACTTCCTCAAGGTGATCGACCAGCAACACATAGAACGGATCACCTTCCATTACACCGCTCTCGACGGCAAGCTCAAGGAACTGAAACTCCCCATGGCTGACCCGGCCCAAGCGGAATCTATCCTGGCCGAGGGGGAAAGAGTGGACGGTTCGTCCCTGTTCAAAGGAATGGTGGACGCTTCTCTTTCCGACCTCTATGTCGTACCTGTTTACAAGACGGCGTTCCTCAACCCCCTGGACGGAGGCAGCCTCGATTTCATCTGCCGCTACCTGACCAAGGACGGGGACCTCGCCCCTTTCGCCCTGGACAGCATCCTGGCCAAGGCCGTTGAGGTTTTCCGCCGGAATTCCGGCCTGGATCTCCAGGCGCTGGGCGAGCTCGAGTTCTTCCTGCTCAGCGATAGACATCCCCATCTCTTTCCCGCCCAGAAGCAACACGGCTACCACGCCGCCGCTCCCTATCTTAAGGGGGGGCAGATCCTCAACGAGATGGTCCGCACGATCACCCAGATCACAGGTGCGGTCAAGTATGCTCACAGCGAAATCGGGTACGTCGAGAACGTCCGCTCTGATCTTGAGGAGATTCGCGGCAAGCAGGCCGAGCAGCTCGAGGTCGAGTTCCTGCCCCGCCCGGCGGAGGAGATGGCCGACGCCCTTGTTCTCAGCCGCTGGCTGATTCGCAACATCGCCTACAAGTACGGCTGTGTGGCTACTTTCGCGCCTAAGATCGAGGAGGGGATCGCGGGTAACGGTCTGCATTTCCATCTCGAGCTTCTCCGGGACGGCAAAAACATCATGACCAACGAAGAGGGAAAGCTCTCCGTTCCCGCGCGACGGCTGATCGGAGGACTGTGCGCCTACGCCGATTCCTTGACAGCCTTCGGCAACACGGTCTCTTCGGCCTACCTGAGGCTGGTGCCCAACCAGGAGGCGCCGACCCGAATCTGCTGGAGCGACCTCAACCGGAGTTCGATGATCCGCGTTCCGTTAGGTTGGTCCAACGTGCGCCATCTGGCCAGGAGGCTCAATCCCCAAGAATCATCCCCCTTCAGCGACGCCCAGAGCCGCCAGACTGTTGAGCTGCGAAGCCCCGACGGCAGCGCCATCATTCATCTCCTCCTGGCCGGGATCTCCCTGGCCGCCGACTGGGGATTTCGCGAGGATGATTCCCTGTTCAAGAAAAACCTGCCCCTCGAGCTGGCCGAAAAACTCTATGTTCAGGGCAATGTCTTCACCGATAGGAGTCTCCTCCAGAAACTGCCGACGCTCCCTCGGAGCTGCGTAGAGTCGAGCCGCATTCTTCTGGAAAAGAGGGAGCTTTATGAGAAGGACGGAGTCTTTCCTCCCAGCATCATCGATTATATCGCCAAGCTTCTGCGCGCCGAGAACGACGAAGATATGAACCAGAGGCTCATCGACCTTCCGGCCGATGACCGCCTCCTGGAAACCCGGAAAATCATGCATAAGGATCTCCACCGGCACTGAGGCTTCGGGAAATGTGCGAATCATCCAGAGGGAGAGACGCCTTCATTCGGGTTCGACGCTAATGCCGAAAGAGACCATGACGCCCAAGGAAAGATGGCTGGCCGTCATCCAGCGCCGGAAGCCGGACCGGGTGCCGATGGACTATTGGGGGACCGAGGAGACTTCGGTCTTGTTGAGAAAACACCTCGGCTGCCGGACGACCCAGCAGGCCTTAGCCAGTCTTCATGTCGATTATGAGGTCAAGGTTCAGCCCGAATACAAGGGCCCTCGGCTTTCCCGCCGTACGGATGTTTTCGGCCGGCGCTACGCTTATAAGGGGTATGGAACAGGCATTTATGATGAATGCGTCTCCCATCCGCTGGCACAATATCGTTCGGTCTCGGAGATAGATAGCGGCTATCGGTGGCCGGACCCGGACTGGTGGGATTACAGCGGTATCCGCGGACAGATCAGGGGAAGGGAGATGTATCCTATCCGGGGCGGCGGGTCCGAGCCTTTCTTGATCTACAAGGACCTGCGCGGCCAGGAACAGGCCTTCATAGACCTGATCGAACACCCGGACATCGTCCACTATTGCCTGGATAAGCTTTTCGACCTGGCCTATGAGAATACCGTCCGTATCTATGAGCAGATCCCGGGGAAGGTCACCCTGACCTATGTGGCCGAGGACATGGGTGGGCAGAACGACCTGATGATCTCTCCGGTCCAGATCCACAAGTTCCTTCTCTCGGACATGAAGCGGATGATCGACTTGGCCCACCAGGCCGGAGCCTACGTTTTTCATC
>CAYOZW010000102.1:7520-10959 GCA_964408495.1 uncultured Eubacteriales bacterium | reverse complement strand
TCCGGCCCGAACGGGATTTCTCTCAATATATCTAATCGCCGCAAATAGATATTTGTCATCCATGGGATAGGACATAAATCTTCCTTGCCATAAGTAGCCCCGCCACCCCTCCCGTGAATTGATCAGGAGAGAATATTCTCTGTCGGCTTTTCCAATTCCTCGAGCCAGGCTTTTTTCTTTTTCGGGGACAGCAACGAGATGAATATGATTGTCCATTAGGCAATAACACCAATGCTTGATGCCTTCTTTCTTGGAATGCTTTTGAAGAAGCTTGATGTAGAGCTGTTTATCACTTTCGTTGAAAAAAACATCTTGCCTGCGATTCCCTCGTTGGACCACATGATGTGGAACATGAGGGACTACAATTCGCGCGATTCTAGGCATTGGAGTTTAGCGGGAAATTCCCACATAATTAAAGACGACGGCGAGCGTCAAAATTCTCTCAGAAGAGAAATATGGGATTAAGGTGAAATCAATCAAGGTAACATAAATTGGGAGCAATTAAACTCAATTAAAGTGAATTAAGGTAGCATGATAGCGAAACGCACCTCCCTGAAGAGTAACGTTGTGATAAATTACTCTTTGGACAAAAATCTCATAAGGAGGTGCGCGCTTGTATTTTATCGGTGTGGACCATCACAAGCAAGTCTCAGTGATGACAGTCTTGGACGAGGATGGCCGGGAGCTGAAAAACGGTCGAGTGCTCAACCTGAGGAAGAACCTCGGGCGGTTTCTGGAAGGGTATCATCCGTTCACGGCTGTATTAGAGGCTGGCCGGTCGTCATACGTTATGGCGGATCTACTACGGGAGCTGGGGGGCGAGGTGAAGATGGCGAATCCGGTCCAGGTGAAAGCGATTGCTCATGCCCGGATCAAGACGGACAAGCGGGATTCGAGGACGCTGGCCATGCTTCTGCGGGCGGGGCTGATTCCGGAGATTTATCAAAGGGGGGAGTTAAACCGGCGGGCGCAACGCGTGATGAGGATGCGGGCATATTGGACCCGCAAGCAAACGGAAGTGAAGAACAAGATCCGGGCGCTTTTGGCTCAGCAGAAGGAGGATGTACGGCTGGAAGTGGAAAAGCGGGAGAAGGGACTGTTCCGCGTGAGGGGGCTGGAGTTCTTGGCCGGGTTGTCGCTGGAGGGCCAGGACAAGATGGTTTTGGACGACCTGCTCCAGGGATACAAGGAGGCCCAAGCTCATATCAAGAAGTCGGACGGACTCGTCAGAGTCTTGTATGGCGAGATCGAAGAAGCGTCCCGAATCGACAGTGTACCGGGTTTTGCTACGACATTGTCAGTCTTGGTGGCGGTCGAGATCGCCGACGTCAAGAGATTTTCCAGGCCGGCGGACCTTCATTCCTATGCTGGCGTGATCCCTTCGACCTACTCCTCGGGAGGGCGGACGGTTCACGGGCCCATCACCAAGCAAGGGAGTGCTTGGCTGAGATGGGCGGCCCTGGAAGCGGTTTATCCGGCGATCAAGAGAGACTTCGGGCTTCGAGCTTTATACCTTCGGCTGGCCAAGAGGAAAGGATCAAATATAGCCAAGATAGCGGTGGCCCGCCGTCTGCTGACGATCATCTATCGCCTACTCACCGAGAAGCGGGATTATATCCCAGAAAATATAAAACAATCGGCTGCCTAGGGTGTCCCCTAACGGGCCCGCCAGGGTCGCGTTCAAATTCAGGTTTAAGAGCCGAGATCGGATGTTACGGTGCGCATCATGGCGCGGATAGAAGGGTGGTTCAAGAAACCGAGGCAGTTGCATGAATGCGGAGAAGCTAAGATGCATCAAAGAACTTGCGTTTCGCTATCATAGAAGGTGACACTAAACTTAATTCGATTAGAAGGCTAGCTCTGCGAATCATTTTATTGAATTAAGTTTAGTGTCACCTTAATTCCGAGATCCGGGTTCAGGTCAGGGACCGCCATGTTTTTATTGGGACGGGATGGCCTTGACGTGGCCCGGCGAGTTTCCCTCCGAGTGGGCGCAGGGGAGCGAGTCGGGGACCGCCTTTTTTTAAAGCCCTTTTGCTCAAGATTCGCCGGCGGCGAGGGGGGGACCATTCCCGGCATCGAGTTTTCGATAAAACCCTATCCATTTTTCGACCTTGGCGATGAGCTCTCTCGCCTGGATGGGCTTAGTGAGATAATCGTTCATACCCGATTCCAGGCAGCGCTCCATGTCTTCTTTGACGGCGTTGGCCGTGAGGGCGATGATCGGGGGGCAGACTCCGTTCGGCGGGTTCCGGCGAATGCGCTCGGCAGCCTCCAGACCGTCCATCTCGGGCATCTGCATGTCCATCAGGATCAGGTCATAGTCCGCGTTCGCCACGGCCTCCAAAGCCAGACGGCCGTTATCGGCAACATCGATGGCATAGCCGGCCTTCAGGAGGATCGCCCTAGTGACCTTCTGGTTGATACGGTTGTCCTCAACGAGAAGAATCCTGGCCGGCCGCCGAGGCAGATGAGCGGCCGGGAAAGGCCCGGGATCTATTGTCTGGGAGGATCCAGTTTCTACGACCGCGCTTCGGCCGGGAAAACCGGCTCCAGCATCCGCGGGCAGAGCCCGGGTTCGGAAGGGAATTCTGAACCAGAAACGGCTTCCGCCCATTTCCCCGTTGATCGGGCTCTGGATGCCGATCTCGCCCCCGATCATTTCCACCAGCTGCCTGGATATGGTCAGGCCCAGCCCTGTTCCGCCGAATCTCCGGGTGATGGACGAGTCGGCCTGGGCGAATCCCTCGAAGATCTGCGCCTGATTCTCTCCGGCAACGCCGATGCCGGTGTCCGTAACGGAGAAGAGGATATTGGCTTCATCCCCGTCTTGGCTCCCCAGTTCGACCCGGATCTTGATACTGCCCTGGGCCGTGAATTTGATAGCGTTATCTCCCAGGCTAATCAGCACCTGCCTTAACCGCGCAGGGTCTCCTTTCAAAAGACAGGGGATTTGGGGGTCGACCCAGGAGGCGAATTCGAGACCTTTCTGGCGGGCCCGGCTCGTCAGGATCTCGGCCACCCCGCCGACGAGCGTCGGCAGATGGAAATCCGTGGACTCCAGCTCGATACGACCGGCCTCTATTTTGGAAAAATCCAAAATGTGGCTGACGATGGAGAGCAAAGATTTGGAGCTTTCCTGGATCGTGTTGAGGTAGTCCGTTTGCTCCGGGTCAAGGTCGGTGTCTAACATCATGCCTGTAATCCCGACGATGGCGTTCAGCGGAGTGCGGATCTCGTGGCTCATGTTGGCCAGGAAGTCGCTCTTGGCTTGGCTGGCGGCCAAAGCTTTCTCCCTGGCCATTGCCAATTCGGTCACGTCGATGATGTTGATGATGGATCCCTGGTAATCGCCCTCTCGAAAGATAGGTTGAATCCGGACGACCGTCTTCAATCCGGCGATGTCTTTTTGGACGACGAGTTGGGTGGAGTCTTTTTT
>CAYOZW010000102.1:0-7510 GCA_964408495.1 uncultured Eubacteriales bacterium | reverse complement strand
GAGGTGAGCCGAAAAGTTCCGGATATCCCCCAACATTTCCCCCGGTTCGAACTCCCAGAGGAGCCGGCCATAGACCTCGCTTTTCTCCGAGTTGAAGAGCTTCAGGAAGTACTCGTTCACTTCGATGATGTGACCTTCCCGGTCGATAAAGGCCACTCCTTCTTCCATCCCTTCGATCATCGCCGAAAGCTTGTTGGCTTCTCTCCGAACGGCCTCTTCGGCTCGCTTGCGGTCGGTATTGTCATGGAAAACCGCGAAGGTGCCCCCGTATTTTCCTTTGGAGTCGAATTGGGGGGATACCGTAGCCAGAAGGTCACGCCGTTCCCCGTCCGGACGCCGGATTTGCAGCTCATAGGTGTCAGAATCACCCGCGCGACGCCGCTCCGTCTGGGCCCGGACGAGGGTGAGGTTTTTGTCATCTGCGAAATCCCGCAGGTTTCGGCCCACCAGGTTTCCGGGAGGGACACCAAAAATTTCATGGGCGGCCTTGTTGGCGAAAGTGAACCGTTCATCGGTATCGGCTTGGGCAATGCCTTCCCTGAGGCTTTCGACGAGCGTGCGGTAATGGGCTTCTCTTTTCCGCAACTCCCGGTACATCTCCCATCGATAAATCGCCGTCTCCAGCGTCATCCGCAATTCTTTTTCTTCAAAAGGCTTGAGAAGATAGCCGATCGGACCCGTCATTTTTGCCCTTTTGAGAGAGGCCTCATCGGCGTGCGCCGTGACGTAGATCACCGGAAGGCCGTAGAGCTCACGAATCCGCCCGGCGGCCTCGATCCCGTCCATTTTTCCCCCGAGCCGGAGGTCCATGAGGATGAGATCCGGGGAGAGCTCTCCGGCCAGGCCGACGGCGTCCTCCCCGGTCCCGGCTATGCCTACGACCTCGTAGCCAAAGTGCATCAGCATGTTCTCTGTGTCTCTGGCCACAAGGATTTCGTCTTCGACGATGAGGATGCGCACTTTTTCCACTGTCAGCCACCGCGGCTCCTCAGGGGGGGCAACCGCCCCTAGATGCGGACTCAATCCCCTGAGGCTCAGCTTTATCACCTCCTAGGTTAGGCCCTCGGTTCTTGTCTGGCTATAGCCGAAAAAGATGAATTTGGGGGTGATCTTCAGATTTCTCTTAATCACCCCTAGAGATGAAGAGATGTGTCGAAAGCCGGCCGGCCGGCCGCCGCGTCTATCCCGCCGGAGACTGCAGACAGGCAAAAAAAATCCTTGATTTCCCGGCATTCTTTAGATAAATTCATAACGGGTTGCTTGATTTATGAGCTCAGCAAAAAAGAAAAAAGGATTGATCTGTCCTGATGTGCCCGACCGCAAGCGGGTGCGGGAGGCGCTGCGTGAAAGTGAGGAGCGCTTCAGATCCCTGGTTGAATCGACGGACAATGCCGTATACCTGATTGATAGAAACCTGTGTTTTCTTTATGCCAATAAGAAATATTTATCACGCCATGGATTCACCGTTGAAAAAATTATGGGCCTGGAATATGAAAAGTTCCATTCGGCTGAAGAAACAGCAGAATTCGCCGGAATAGTAAGAAAAGTGATCGAATCAGGCGTTTCGATAACTTACGAACATGCGAATAAAAAAGACGGGAAGTTTTTCCTACGCACCATAAGCCCGCTGAGAGAACTGCGGGGGAGGGAAGTCACTGAAGTCACCGTGATTTCCAAAGACATCACCGAGCGCAAGCGGACAGAGGAGGAAGTCAGGGATCTGGCGAGATTCCCTTCTGAGAATCCTGGCCCTGTGCTACGGTTGAATTCGGATGGCATCATCCTCTACGCGAACAAAGGGAGCCAGGCAGTGCTGCGGAATTGGGGGTGTATGATTGGCAGCAAAGCTCCCGCGTTCTGGTGCGGCGTAGTGAAGGAGGTACACGCGAGCCGGTCAAGTAGAACCGTTGACCTTGACTGCGATGGGAAAACCTACTCCTTCTTCATCGCCCCGGTCCCGGATGCCGTCTACGTCAACTTGTATGGGCTAGATATCACCCAGCGCAAGCGGACGGAGCAAATGATGCGGGACTCAGAGATGAAGTATAGGAATTTGTTTGAATATGCTAACGACGCAATCTTCATTGCGGATGCAGAGACCGGGTATATCCAAGATGCCAATAAAGAAGCAGAGCGGTTACTAGGGCGCTCCAGGGAAGAAATTGTGAACAGGCATCAATCCGAGTTACACCCTCCAGACAAGGCGGACTTTTATAAAGAGCGCTTCAGCAGGCACATTGAAACCGGACGTATTGTCGATCTCGATTCAGAGGTGATAAGGAAAGATGGGACTATTGTACCGGTATCTATAAGTGCCGGTACTGTTGAGATTGCTGGCAGAAAACTCATTCAAGGAATATTCAGCGACCTCAGCATGCGCAAACGGATGGAGGAGGAACTTCGGGAAAGGGTGAAGCAGTTGACCTGCCTCTACGCGGTGAAACGCGATATACAGAAGGATTTGTCTGTTGACGAACTTTGCGGGCGAGTCGTCGACCAATTGGTTTCGGCCACACAGTTTCCAGAGATAACCGTTCCTGTGATTGAATTGGATGATAGGCGATTCACTAATGATAGATATACCGAGGGGCTCTCGGATGGCCTCCATGCGGAGATCAGGATTGGGGGCGAGGCCCATGGGTATGTGCGGATCTACTATACTGAGGAAAAACCCTTCATTATTCCCGATGAGTCGAACCTGGTCAATGGCGTTGCGGAGGCTATTTCTCTGTGGCTTGAACACAAGATGGTGGAGGAGGCGCTGCAGGAAAGTAAAGAATTCGCAGAAAACCTCATTGCTTCGATGCAAGATGGGATTTCGGTACTGGATAGTGACGGCGTTCATATTGGTGTCAATGCTGCTTTTTGTCAGATGACTGGATTTTCAAGAAAGGAACTCATCGGAGTTGGGATGCCTCACCCCTATTGGCCACCGGAGGCAGACGAAGAGATAGAGAAGGCATTCCAGAAGACCTTGCGGGGCGAATTCGGTGAAGTTGAATTGACTTTCATGCGGAAAAACGGCGAGCGCTTTCCAGCAATCGTCAACCCCTCTTGGGTCATGGACAAGCAAGGCAATGTAGCCAGTTACTTTGCGACGGTTAAAGACATCACCGAGCGCAAGCGCGCGGAGGCAGAGCGGGAGGAGTTGCTGGCCGATCTCAAGGCCAAAAACAAGGAGATGGAAGCCTTCGTCTACACCGTCTCGCACGACCTGAAATCGCCCCTTGTCTCCCTGGGCGGCTTCTCCTCTGCATTGAAGAAGGAGTACGAAAGCCAGTTGGGTGAGGAAGGCAAGCACTACCTGGAGCGCATCCAAGCCAATATAGTCCAGATGGGCAATCTCATCACTAACCTGTTGGAGGTGTCGCGCCTCGGACGAACGTTAGGGCCAATCGAGGAGATAGACGTGGCGGCGCTGCTGAGGGAGATACGGGGTGCGTTGGCAATCAAGTTAAAGGAAGTGGGAGCGGAGTTTGTGGTGCAGGAGCCGCTGCCCATTGTCCGCGCCGACCGGAGTAGTATCTACCAGGTGTTCGTCAATCTGATAGATAACGCCCTCAAATTCAGGGGCACGGACAGAGTGCTGCGCATCGAGGTGGGCTGCCGGCAGGAGAGCGGTTTCTATCGCTTCCACGTGGCCGATAATGGCATCGGCATCGGCCCCGAGTCCCACGAGCAAATCTTCGCTCCCTTTCGAAAACTGCATTTGGAGATCGAGGGCGCAGGGATTGGACTGGCCCTGGTCAAGAAGATCGTGGAGAACCACGGCGGCCGGGTTTGGGTGGAGAGCCCTTCGACTTCGCTCCGCGCAGGCAATGAGGGAGCAGGAGCCACTTTCTATTTCACGTTGCCGATGGGAGGGAGGACTCATTCACACAGTTGAAGCTCGGACCTGCGGGGATGTCCTGAGCTAGGCAAAGGGCCAGTTGCGGCCCAACTGATGAAGGAGGTATCATGAAACCAAAACCCATGGACATTCTTGTGGTCGAAGACAACGCAGACCATGTGGAGTTGATCATCAAGGCATTGCGGAACAACAACGTCCTGAACGAGGTGTACGTAGTGACCAGCGGAGAGGAGGCGACCGATTTCCTCCACCAACATGGAGTGCACGTCGATAAACCGAGGCCGGGGTTGATCCTGCTGGACATCAAGCTGCCTGGTATGGACGGGATAGAGTTTCTGAGGAGGGTCAAGGCCGATCCAGAGCTCAAGTCCATCCCCATAGTGGTTCTCACCACCTCAGGGAGCGAGGAGGAGATCGCGGAAAGCTACCGTTGTGGGGCCAACAGCTACATCGTCAAGCCGGTGGACTTTGAACAATTTTCTGATGTGGTCAAAAAGCTCAAACTCTACTGGATGATAGTCAATAGTTTACCCAAGTGACAGTGACGGACTTCCAGGGCTTGGAGATCTTATCGTCCCACAACCGGAGGACGAAAAAGGGATGAGAGTCTTATTGATAGAGGACGACGTTGATCACAGAGAGCTGATGCGTCGTGCCCTGACTGAACACGATTCCACCTGGCAGGTCGTCGAGGCGGTGTCCGGGGAGGAGGCGCTGCGCCGTCTGGCGGGGGGAGAGACTTTCAACTTGGTGCTCCTGGATTACACCCTGCCGGGGAGGGATGGATTGGCGGTATTAAAGGAGATTCGGCGAGGCGCGGCTGCGCTCCCTGTGGTGGTAGTCACCGGCCGTGGGGACGAGAAGGTGGCGGTAGCGGCAATGAAAGGCGGGGCCTCCGACTACGTGGTCAAGAACGAGGGCTACCTGCAGCTGCTGCCGCTGGTTGCCCGTCGGGCTAGGGAGGCCCACAAGTTGGCTGCAGATCGCAAGCAGGCAGAGGAGGCGCTGCGGGAGAGCGAGGAGCGGTATCGTCGTCTTGTTGAAAATGCGCCCGATGTTATTTATAGCCTGGCTGAAGATGGAACGATTATATCCTTGAATCCTGCCTTTGAAAGGATCACGGGTTGGTCAAGGGCTGAATGGCTTGGCAAACCGTTCATGCCCATTGTGCATCCTGATGATCTAAATCTGGCCAGGGAAAGATTTCACCAGATCTTGCGTGGGGAAGCGATCCCCCCCTCTGAATTACGCATTCTCTCGAAGTCCGGCAGTTATGTCATTGGGGAATTCGGAGGCGCTCCGAATATTGAAAAAGGAAAGGTAGTGGGAGAAATTGGAACCGCCCGTGATATCACCGAGCGCAAGCGGGTGGAGGGGGCGCTCAAGAATTTTTCACGGCGGATAATGTTAGTCAGGGAAAAGGAGAAGAAAAAGATATCGGAAAACATTCACCTGAGCATTGGCCATATAGCGGGTGCAATAAACCTGCTGGTGGATACGGTCGAGAGAAATATCAAGAGCAAAAATATGGAGGCGATCCAAGAAGGCTGCCAGAAATTCAAGCCGATATTCCATGAATTTGTCTCCAATCTAAGGAATCTAACCCACGATTTGCGGCCGCCCGAGCTGGAGATCCTCGGCCTGGCCAGTGTCCTGAGCAATTACTTATCAAACATCGAAAAAGAAACAGGTCTCAAGGTCGAGTTTCGGTCAGATGTGGATGAGAAAAAAATTCAAATCGACACGCCCATCATCCTCTTCAGGATCGTCCAGGAAGCCGTCAATAATATCCTCAAACATTCCCAGGCGAACAGAGTGAGAGTCGGTCTCAAACTTGCTCGAAGCATGATCATCCTGACCATCAAGGATAACGGACGGGGATTTATCCCGATGAAAGACAATAAAGATGGCGAATCCGGGCTGGGCCTGCGGCTGATAAGAAGAATGGTCGAGTCAATGGACGGGACGTTTGAAATTCACTCCTTGCCGGGCAAAGGGACAGAGCTTTCCGTTTCCCTGCCCTCGGCGAAGCCGCCGAACCCTGAACCCGCCTCCAGGAAGCGGAAACGATGAGCATCAGGGTTTTTCTTGTCGACGATCATCCCGTCGTCAGGGAAGGACTGCGCTCCGCCCTCGAGGCCAAAAGCAGCGATATCCGGGTTGTGGGCGAAGCATCCGACGGCCTGGCTGCCCTGGAGACAGCCGGAGAAATCGGTGTCGACGTCTACGTTTTGGACATATCCATGCCCGGTCTCAACGGCATCGAGACGACCCGGAGACTCATCAAAAAGAACCCCCGGACCAAGGTCGTCATCCTCAGCGTCCACGACAGCCGCTCGATCGTCGAGAAGGCCTTCCTGAGCGGCGCCCATGCCTACCTGCTCAAGGAGAACGCCACCGCCGAGTTGAGGCAGGCCATCCACGAAGTGAGCCAAGGAAGGTACTATGTGAGCCCGGCCATATCCGGGTTTATTGTCCGCGGCTTTCTGGGATCTCAGGCTAGGCCGCGAAGCCGAGATGAGCTCAGGGCACCCTCGGCCCTCACTCCCCGGGAAAGAGAGATCCTCCAGCTTATCGCCGAGGGGCTGACTGCGAAAGAGATCGCCGTGAAGTTGGGGTTCAGCTTAAACACCGCCCTCGTCCACCGGAAAAACATCATGCGCAAGCTCGACATCCACAAGCAGGCCGAGCTCATCCGCTACGCCATAAAGGAAGGCATCGCCGCGCTTTAGTCTTCCCCGCCGAATTCATAGCGCGCGCTGATCCCCTAGGGCTTAACCTGATTTGGATTTTCCTAATCTATAATAGTTTCAATTATAACCCTTTTTGGGTATTTACAATCCTCATTAATAATTACAAGGTGATGATCGTGGGGAACCTTCAAGAGCCTTCAATCTGGATTTCTCTCTCTGTCCCTTTCTTTACTTAACTACGGCCCATCCATCTGAGCAGCCCCTTTTTGCCCCATGGTTGAGTGTTTGATTCCGACCTCCAGCGGCGGTAGCCTGTCAAGAATTCGTTCCGGCCGGTCATTCCTATGAACATCAGAGTTATCCTGGCCGATCCCCATCCTGTGGTCAGGGAAGGCTTGAGGCACGCCATCAAGAGAAGAGGAGGCAAGGAGATCAAAATTGTCGGCGAGGCTTCAAACGGAGAAACGGTTATGGAGATATCCCGGAAATCTCCGGCCGACGTCTACATCCTCGATACCTCGATTCCCGGGCTCGACGGGATAGCGACCACCGTTAAGCTGAAGCAGGAGGACCCGGAATGCAAGGTTATTATTCTCAGTGTCTACGACAGCCGGACGCTTGTCGAGACGGCCTTTCGTTGCGGCGCCAGAGGCTACATCTTGAAGGAGGGCGCTACCGACGAAATGATCCAGGCTATCCGGGAAGTCTACAAAGGCCGGTTCTTTCTCAGCCCGGCGATAGCCAAGTATATCGTCGACGGTTTTATCGGCAAAACACAAAGCCGGGATGGCTCGGACAAACCGGCCACCCTGACGAAAAGGGAAACGGAGATCCTCCGGCTTCTCGCCGAGGGGAATAGCAGCAAGGAGATTGCAAAAGCGCTCGACATCTACCTGAATACGGTCCATGCCCACCGCCGCAGGATCATGCATAAACTCTCTATCCATAAGCAGGCCGATCTCATCCG
>CAYOZW010000101.1:3982-10984 GCA_964408495.1 uncultured Eubacteriales bacterium | reverse complement strand
CGGCTGATCCCCTCCCTGGCCTGACATTAACCACACTTTTCGTCACAGAGCCGCTGCCGTCTTGACTTTCGGCGTTTTGCGGAGATATCTTTGCAGGAGAAGCTATATAACCTCAACCTCCCGATTAACGGAGCTGAGACATGCTCACCGAGCGGCTTTTCAAGCTGGAAAGGCATAAGACCACAGCGAGGACCGAAATCCTGGGAGGGGCCACCACCTTCATCACCATGGCCTATATCATTGTGGTCAATCCCGCGATCCTGAGCTTCGCCGGGATTCCCCAAGGCCCGAGCACCGTCGCCACGATCCTGGCCGCGGCCTTTGGTTCTCTTCTGATGGGCTTCCTGGCGAACCGTCCTATCGCTGTCGCGCCCTACATGGGAGAGAACGCGTTCATCGCTTTCGGGCTGGCGACGATGGGCATCGGCTGGCAGCTACGGTTGGGGGCTGTCTTCATCAGCGGGTTGGCCTTTGCCGTGATCACGCTGCTGCGGGTCCGCTCCTGGCTGGCCAATTCCATTTCCCCGAGCCTGAAACACAGCTTCGCCGTCGGGATTGGGTTGTTCCTTGCCTTTATCGGGCTCTACGAGACGGGAATCGTGACCAGCTCTGTGGCCGGTATGGAGCCCCAGGCATTGCTTCGAAGCGGTGCCACCCTACTCTCTGCGCCCGACGTCCCTGTGAAGATCGGAAACCTCCGCTCGCCGGAGGTCCTCCTGGCGCTTTTTGGCTTCTTTGTCATCAGTGTTCTCCTCTACCACCGCGTCCGCGGGGGAATCCTGCTGGGAGTCGCGGTCACCGCGATTCTGGGCTACGTGGCCGGTTTGGGAGAGGCTCCTCGGGCCATCGCGGCGCTTCCGTTCAAGGGGGAATTCAGCTTGACCGCGATCGCCTTCAAGCTGGATATCCTGGGGATGCTGAAATTGAGCATGCTGCCCATTCTCCTGACTCTGTTTCTTATGGGATTCCTGGACACGCTCGGAACTCTAGTGGGAGTGGGCGCGGCGGGCAACATGCTCGATGAAAAAGGGAACTTTCCCGAGATCGAGAAGCCGATGATGGTGGATGCGGCGACTTGCATGTTCAGCGCGGTGGTGGGGACTTCGACCAGCGGCGCCTACATCGAATCGGCCACGGGTATCCGGGAAGGAGCCAGGACCGGACTGGCGGCGGTGACAACGGCCGTACTCTTTCTGGCATCGCTCTTTTTCATACCTCTCATTCAGCCTTTGCAGCATCTCCGGTATGCTTACGGGCCGGCCCTTATCGCCGTCGGGGTGCTGATGCTGGAGTCGATCAAGAGGATCGAGTTTGATGACCTGACGGAAGTCGTCCCCGCCTTTGTCACGATTGTCATGATGGTTTTCACCTACAACATCGCCAACGGCCTGACCGCCGGGCTTGTCCTCTACCCGGCTCTCAAGATATTAGCGGGCCGCGGGAGAGAGCTGAACGGCGGGTCGATCGTGCTCGGCCTTCTTTGCTTGGTCTACTACGTCTTCGGCCTCCCTCATTAGGCCGAAGCCCCCGAGATTTCGGGAACACGATACCAGGGAATTTTGGGGACATGAACCGAATTCTCCGGAATTCGGTATCGTGTCCCCGAGATTTCGGTGATATAATCGCTGTGGGATTATAGATGGTTATAAATCGCATTGATTGGAGGCTCTGTTTCATCGCCGATTCGGAAGCGGCGGCCGGTCGCGACCTCTAACAACTGATAGGCGAAGCCGTCGCTGGAGGAGCCACGATCATCCAGATTCGCTGCAAGAAATGTTCGGACCGCAATTTCCTTGAAAAAGGGGTTAAGGCGGTCCAATTTTTGCGGCCGAAAAATATCCCCTTGATCATCAACGACCGGGTGGACATCGCCCAGGCCTGTGAAGCGGATGGAGTTCATTTGGGACAAGACGATATACCGTTCCATTATGCTCGAAAGATACTCGGGAAAAATAGGTTCATCGGGATATCGGTGAAAACAGCGGAAGAGGCAGTGGCCGGCGAGCGGGATGGAGCCGACTATATCGGCATGGGACCGATTTTCAAAACGCTATCAAAAGAAGACAGCGGACCCGAGGTGGGCCTGGCCGGATTGCGGAAAGTCCGAGCGAAAGTCAAAATCCCCATCCTTGCCATCGGTGGAATATCCGCCGCCAACGCGGCCGAGGTCATCTCCGCCGGAGCGGACGGCGTGGCGGTAATCTCAGCCATTGCGGCCGCTATGAATCCGCACGAAGCGGCTGCACAGATTATCGAAGCCGTCGGAAATATCAAGAATCGGACCCGCTGATTTTGTATTCTTCTTTCTCCTTCGGTCATCCCCATATCTCCTCCTCCCTTGGGAGAGGATGTCGGGAGGAGGGGGACTCTTGCTGCCCATCCAAAGAGGCGCAAAGGGTTACAGAGAGTTGATGATTGGCTAACAGGCTACGGCAAGGAGATTTCTATGGTCCGTTTGTCTCCCTGGCTTTTTTTAATCCAGACACGGATCGCGTTGAGGGCGAAGGGAATCCGTTCTCCCCACTCGACGATGACCACTCCCCTGTCCAGGTAATCCTCCCACCCCAAGTCCAGAATATCCGCCGCCTTTTCCAACCGGTAGAGGTCGAAATGGTAGATCGGGAAACGGGCGTCGTAGATGTTCATGATAGTGAACGACGGGCTGCAGACCAGGTGGTGTTTTTTCATCCCCAGGCCGGCGGCGACGCCCTTGGCAAAGATGGTCTTGCCGGCTCCTAGCTCTCCGCTCAGCAGAACGACTTCCTTGCCCTTGAACTTGCGGGCCATGGTCTTCGCCAGCCGAAAGGTTTCCTCCTCCGAGCGGGTGATCACTTCCCGGTGCGGTTTTTCTTTTTTCACCCTCTCCCTCCCCTCTCCCATCCGGGGCGAGGGATCTTATTCGAAACCCTCCTCATTAAGCCTTCACTTCGTCTTCCAGCGTCTTGGCGGCTTTGGGTAGATAACGGATGAGGTCGCCCGCGACAAGCGCGCGCTCTCCTATCTTTTCGGCGGCGAGGTCTCCGCTCAACCCATGGAGATAGACGGCCGCCAACACCGCCCCCAACGGATCCTTTTCCTGCATCAGGAAGCCGGCGATCATCCCGCTGAGGACATCTCCCGACCCTCCGGTGGCCATCCCAGGGTTTCCCGTCGGGTTGATGAACGTCCGCCCATCCGGGGAGCAAGTCAGCGTTCTGTAACCCTTCAGGACCAGGAACACTCCATAATTTCGCGCAAACTCAGGCGCGAGCTCGAGTTTGTGTTTGATGACATCGCGGAGGGGAAGGTCGATCAGGCGGGCGAACTCTCCCGGATGGGGAGTCAGGATGGCCGGCCGGGGCAATTTCTTCAGCAGTTTCGGCCTCTTCGAGATAATGTTCAACCCGTCGGCATCGATAACCACAGGAAGCTTGATGCCCGCCAAAAGCTCCGCCAGGAATTCGGCCGTTGAGTCATGAGTCGAGATCCCGGGACCGACGAGGAGAGCGTCCTTTCCCTTGAGCAATGCCCGCGCTCCCGCCAGGGCTTCCGCGGCGATCGTCCCCTCTTTCGTTTCCATCAAGGCTTCCGTCATGAGTTCCGCCATCCCTCTGGCGACCATGGGCAGACAGCTCCGGGGCGTCGCGACTGTTACCAACCCGGCTCCCGTCTTCAGGGCTGCTTTTGCCGCCATCAGGGCCGCGCCCGTTTTTCCGAAGGACCCGGCAATGATGAGGAGATGCCCATATGTGCCTTTGTGAGAATCCTTGTTCCGGTCTTGAAATGAAACCAACAAGTCCTGCTTATCCACCATTTCCAGCTTCAGACCCGGGGAATTTAAGAGCGGCGGCGGGACACTGATATCCGCGATCATAAGCTCACCGACCCATTCCTCGGCAGGAGGGAAGACATGGGCGATCTTGGGGGCCGCCAGCGTCACCGTGACGTCGGCCTTGACGGCCGGACCGATGATCTCGAAACTGTCGGAAAACAGGCCGGACGGGATGTCCACGGCCACCTTGAACGCCGCCGACCTGTTGATATCCTCAATCGCCCGAGCATATATTCCCTCGGCCGGCTTGGTCAGGCCGGTCCCGAAGATGGCATCGATGATGAGCGAGGCGTCTTTCAGCCGCCTCCTCTGAGCATTCCAATCCACATCCGTTTTAATCTCTTTGACCGGAAGGCCGAGCTTCTGGGCGATCCTCAGGTTCAAGGCGGCATCGCCCCGGACCTCCGTCCTGGACCCAAGAAGGAGGACCTGGGGAGCCGTCCCGTTGTTCCAGAGGTGGCGGGCTATGACCAGACCGTCACCCCCGTTATTTCCCTTGCCGGCGACGATGACGATCTCGTCATCGTCGACATAGGGAAGGATGAGTGCTTGCAGGAAGCGGAAGATCTGAATGCCGGCGTTTTCCATCAGCACCGGGCCGGGGATACCGATTTCGTCGATGGTCCGGCGGTCGATCTCTTTCATTTGGGCCGAGGTTAGGATTTTCATGGGAACTCCATTTGCTCTTGATTTTACCAGATAATCAAAGTCATTACACCCCGGGTTTCATTGCTTTTAGGGGATATTTGTGATAATTATTCTAAGTTCCTAATCACGTTTTTGCGGAGGTCCTGATGAGCATAAAGATCGGAATCAACGGATTTGGACGGATCGGCCGGAATCTCTTCCGCGCTTCCTTCAAGGACCCTGAGCTTGAATTCGTCGCCGTCAATGATATCACCGACGCCAATACCCTGGCCCATCTTCTCAAGCATGACTCTATCCTGGGCGGTTTCAAAGAGGATGTCAGGTCCACGGCGGACGCGATCGTCGTCAACGGCAAAGAAATCAAAGTCTTCGCCGAAAAAGATCCCGCCAACATCCCCTGGGAAAATCTGGGCATCACGGTCGTTGTCGAGTCGACAGGCCGGTTCAAGAAAAAGGAAGAGGCGCTCAAGCACATGCGCGGAAGTGTCAAGAAGGTCATCTTCTCCGCTCCCGCCGCCGATCCCGACACGACCATCGTCTTGGGTGTCAATGAAAAAACTTATGATTCCGCAAAACACCATGTCCTTTCCAATGCCTCCTGCACGACCAACTGCCTGGCTCCAGTCGCCAAGGTCCTGCACGAGACCTTCGGCATCGAAAAGGCCTTCATGACCACCATCCATTCCTACACCAACGACCAGCGGATCCTGGATCAGCCCCATAAAGACCTGCGCCGCGCCCGGGCTGCGGCCATATCCCAAATCCCGACTACGACCGGCGCGGCTAAAGCGGTCGGGTTGGTCCTCCCCGAACTCAAGGGTAAAATAGACGGGATCTCCATCCGGGTCCCCACCCCGAACGTTTCGGTTGTCGACCTGGTGGCCCTGCTTAAGCAGAAGACGACTGATAAAATGGTCAATGCCGCCTTCAAGAAGGCCGCCGACGGCGAGCTCAAGGGCATCCTCGCCTACTCCGAAGAGCCGCTCGTCTCGGTCGATTTCATGGCCAACCCGCATTCCGCCATCGTCGATGCCGAGTATACCAAGATGGTGGGTGAGAACCTGCTCAAGGTGCTGGCCTGGTACGATAACGAGTGGGGGTATTCCTGCAGGTTGCGCGACCTGATCAAGTACATCTCCGGGTGAGCGCGATGAACCGGCTCGAAGACATTCCCTTTGCCGGGAAAACGGTCTTTCTCCGGGTCGATTTCAACGTCCCTTTGAACGAACAGGGCGAGATCCGGGACGACACTCGAATCCGGGCTTCGTTACCCACCATAAAATATCTGCTGCAAGAAAAGGCTCGGCTGGTCATCGCCTCTCACCTGGGAAGGCCGAAGGGAAAGGTGGACCCCAAGTTGAGCCTCCGACCCGTGGCCAAAAGGCTCGGCGAGCTCATCGGCAGAGAAATCGTCCTGGCTCCGGCCGTGATCGGCGATGAGGTCGAAAGGCTCAAAAATGGACTCCAGGACGGCCAGGCCATGTTGCTCGAGAACGTCCGCTTCGATCCTGGAGAGACAACCAATAATGCCGGTTTTGCCCAGAAACTGGCCCGGGGCATCGATGTCTACGTCAACGACGCTTTCGGCGCCTGTCACCGGGCCCATGCTTCCGTAGTGGCGATCACCCGATTCGTCATGGCTAAAGCGGCCGGCAACCTTCTCCAGAAGGAGGTGCAATACCTCAGCCGGGCCGTCTATTCGCCCGAGAAGCCATATGTTGTCATTCTCGGAGGAGCCAAAGTCTCCGATAAAATCCCCGTTATCAAGAACCTCCTCGACAAGGCCGACCACATTCTGATCGGCGGGGCCATGGCCTACACTTTCTTCAAAGCCCAGGGATTCGAGGTCGGCAAGTCCCTGGTTGAAGAGGATAAAATAAAGCTGGCCTTCGAGATCCTGGAGAGGGTCAAGGACAAGAAGGTCAACTTCGTTCTTCCCAGCGACCATCTGCTGGCGACGGCCTTGGAAAAGGACGCGCTGACGGAAATCGTCTCTTCTTTCCCCTTCCCGGCCGACCGGATGGCTGTGGACATCGGCCCAGAAACCATCCGGAAGTATTCCGAGAGAATCGCCACGGCCAAGCTGGTCGTCTGGAACGGACCGCTGGGTGTTTTCGAGATCGATAAGTTCGCAGAGGGGACGATGAGGATCGCCGCGGCCGTCGCGGCCGCTCCAGCCACTACGATCATCGGTGGCGGCGATTCAATTGCGGCTGTCATGAAGGCGGGAGTCAGCAGCCAGATCACCCATATTTCCACCGGCGGCGGGGCCTCGCTCGAGTATCTGGCGTTCGGTACCCTCCCCGGTATCGATGCTTTGGAATAATCCAAAGGGAGAAGTCACCATGGCCAAAAAGCCCCCGTTTATCGCCGGGAACTGGAAGATGCACAAGACTATTCCCGAGACCAAAGAGCTGATCACAGCGATCGTCAAGGCGTCGGCCGATCTCGCCGAGGCGGAGCTTGTCCTGGCGCCTCCTTTCACGGCGCTCAGCGAAGCGTCTAAGATTCTGGACGGGAGCGCTGTCCGGCTGGCGGCCCAG
>CAYOZW010000101.1:0-3972 GCA_964408495.1 uncultured Eubacteriales bacterium | reverse complement strand
GGGAAGTCTCAGCCCCGATGCTGAAGGACGCCGGCTGCCGGTATGTGGTCATCGGCCATTCCGAAAGGCGGCAATATTTCGGAGAGACCGATGTCTGGGTCAACAGGAAGATCAAGGCGGCCTTGAAGTCCGGGATCATCCCTATCGTCTGTATCGGCGAGTCGCTGGCGGAGCGGGAGAGCAGAGAGACGATGGCCGTCGTTTCCCGGCAGCTCGATGGCGGCCTGGCGGGCATCGCCGGAGAGGGCTTTGAACCGCTCATTGTCGCCTATGAGCCTATCTGGGCCATCGGCACGGGAAAAACAGCCACCCCCGCCCAAGCGGAGGAGGTCCATGCCCATATCCGGCAGGAGTTGGCCCGGAGGTATGGAAATGGGCCGGCCGAGTGTGCTATAATCCTCTACGGCGGCTCGGTCAAGCCGGCCGACGCATTTGCCTTGCTGAGCGAAGGAAACATCGACGGTTTTCTTGTCGGAGGGGCCTCGCTGGAAGCCGAGTCATTTGTTCAAATCGTGCAAGAGGCCATAAGGGCTTATAAGGAAAAGAAGTGACCACGCTACTTATTACGATTCATGTTTTGGTCTGTATCGTCCTGATTATCGCCGTTCTTCTCCAATCGGGCAAAGCGGCCGACCTGGCCGGCGCCTTCGGAGGAGCGGGTAGCCAGACGGCTTTCGGGCCCCGAGGAGCGGCGTCGCTTCTCTCCAAGGTCACGACCTTCGGCGCCATCCTCTTCATGCTGACCTCGATGGGGCTATGGATCCTTTCGGCCAAAGGTGACCGGTCGGTCGTCAGCGGCGAGAAAGAGGTCCCTGCGGCTGCGGAGACCCAAAAAGATACGACCGCCCCCGGAACCGAACAACAGGCGGTCACTCCGACCACCCAGACGCCCCAGCCCGAGGCTCAAAAACAGCAGCCCGAGGCGAAGAAAGAAGAGCCCTCGAAGAAAAAGACCTCCCCGGATATTAAAAATTAGAATACCGGGAAAACCTCCCAAGTCAATGCCGAAGTGGTGGAATTGGTAGACACGCTAGCTTGAGGGGCTAGTTCCTGGCATACGGGAGTAGGGGTTCGAGTCCCCTCTTCGGCATTTCCCCCTCAATATTCGTCCTGTTTTTTAGGTCCGACTGGCCACCCAGAGAGAAAAATCTGCTTCCTGCATCGCGCCGCTCGTCCGGCCGCGTTCCGTGCCCTTGTGGAGTACGACGAAAGTAGGCACGGCCTGGATCCCGAACTGGGCCGCCAGACGCGGGTTTTTATCCGTGTTCACCCTGACGACCATAATTTGTCCCGCCCTCCTCTTGGCCAGACTTTCGATGACCGGATTCATCATCAGGCAGGGGCCGCAGGTCGGCGAATAAAAATCGACCAGGACCGGGAGCCCAGAGTTCTGAAAAAAGGTGAAGGCTGCCTGTTCGGGAGGTTCGAGGATTGTGCCCGGCACCGGAAGGGAGTTCCGGCAGCGGCCGCAGACGACTTTCTTGTCGGCTGCATCCAGGGGGAAGTTGTTTGTCGCACCGCAATGGAGACAACTCACTTTCACTTTCTCAGTCATTGTATCCGCTTTCCTTTCAGTCGGCCTTTCCCAGGCAAAGGCCATTCAGGGAAAGAATATCAAAATATGCCATATGAATCCTATCGGGACAATATCTCATCCTGATTAGAGGGGGTCGAAGGTGACCTCTATCGGGGTTTCTTCGTGGCCAAAAGGAGGACTTTCCTTTTCGATTTCGGGAATCGCTCGATGGCGTAGCGGAGGGTTGTTCGCGGGATGGAAGGGCCGCACAGACGCAGAAATTCCTCGAGCCTCCGAGCATCCGCTTTCCCGGCCTCGCGGAGAAGCCAGCCGTTGGCTTTCTGGATGAGATCATCGGCATCGGCGAAATGGGAGCGAGTGATCCCGTAGATAGCGTCAAGATAGACCGGCTTCTTGGCCAATTTGATGAAGGACACGATCGAGGCCCGCCGAACCCAGCGGTTTGGAGATTTCACCCAGACCTTTATCGCTTCGACCAAGTCGGGGTATTTCTCGAGCAGCGCCCCCACCGAGTTTGGACAGAGCAAATCCACTAACGCCCAGCTGTCACAAAGGTCGGCTCTCAGCCAGCTTTCGACCGTCGAGAAAATCGATCTCGGGAAAGTCTTCCGGTATCTTTCGAACGTCAGGATACCGAGGGCTCTGACCTCGTGGTAAGGATTCTTGAGCATAATAGCGCAAAAACGAGTGGCCTCATTAATTCCCCACTCCGACCTGATTTTCTGATAGATTCCCCGGCTCAGCTCCCTCAAATCGGGGCTGGATATCCCGAGGAATCGGGCCTTTTCCTTGAAATATCTCTGAGCCCCCGCGGCCTTAACCGGGTCGGCCAGGATTTTCAATCGCCGGAGACATTCATCGGCTAAACGGCGGGAAGGAAGGCTTAGGGCGGGTGTCCGACCGCGCGACGATGTTGACAATGAGGATGGCCTAGAAATCGAAGGTGATCAGGCCGGCCTTATTGGCCAGTTGTTCGCGGATGGCCTCTTTGGTGATCTTGTTTTCTTTTTCGGCCTTGATCGCCCTGAAGAGTTCATAGGTCGTCATCAGGCCGTTGCCGTCCTTGACGGACTCGCCGATCTGGATCTCGGTGAAGGGAACCTCCCTGATCTTGGCTTCGGTCTGGATGAAGTAATTGCCGATCAGGAGGGCTTTCATCTTGGTGTTATTGAACTCCTGCATCCGCCGGCCTTTGAACCTTTGCAGAAGCAGGCAGTCCTCCTCCTTCGCCCCGACCTTTCCGCTCCTGACCATGATAAGGGTGAGCTGGGCCTCCCGGATCAGCTTTTCGATCGACTTCTCATCCTCGTCCAGAAGCCAAATGTCTTCCTCCGGGACCCGGATGACGTGCTTCCAGTATTCGTTGACGTCGACGACATTGTTCCAGTTGAGATACTTGAGTGCCTTGACGACGGCCTGCTCCAGCTCCTTCCCTTCTGCGGTCAACAGCCGGCTGAACGGCTCCTGCTCGGTCGATTTGATGTTTTCAATATTTTCTTCGAGCTGGCGTAATGTCTGGCGGTGGCGCGCGTTCTCCTCTTCCATCTGCTTGAAAACATCCAAGAGGGCGGGAAAGATGTAATCATACGAATCCAGCCAGACTTCCTCATCGTCAGTTGTCAGTTGAGGCGCTAGGTCGGGCAGGACCCGCTCCAAAATGTAGGCGGCCACCTCGATGTTCTTTTCCCCGAACCAGGGAAGCAGGAGGTAGAATCCCTTGCCTTTGCGGAGGATGACAGAGATCGGACGGTTCCGGATGCTTTCGGCCAGGACCAGGAGCTCGCCCTCGCCGGGAGGGACCCACTCTCCGAGGTGGATGACTTTGCCGAGATTATTGTTCGCTGGGAAAAGCTCGAAGGCATGGGTGACATAAGCCCGAAACTGGAGGAACAGGCTGCTGAACGGTTCATCCTTGATTTCGACGATCTTGTCGGGCAGGCTGTTTTCCTCGAACTTGAGATGGGGGATATCGCCGACAACGTTGGTAAGGTGATATTCCCGGCAGTCCCCGATGAAACAGACGATCGCTCCGCCGTCGGAGACGATTCTTTCGAAATCAGCGGAATCCTCTGCATGGAGTCCGGTCGCATCATTGGCCAGGTTGGCTTGATAGAAGACGATCCGGCAGTCCTGGGGCGGGCGAAGGCTCTCCACCCGGCCCGTTTTCCAGTTCGTCAGCTTAAGATCGACGTCGAATTTCTTTTCAAAAAGGTGCCGAAGTTCACCTTCCTCGAAGTCCACAAGCAGGATTTTGGCCATAATACTATCCCCTTATTTAGTCGTGAATTGACTTGAAATATGGAACACGTATCTTCCAGACGAAAACCGGACCGAATTCTATATATTAAAAAACGGACGAATAGTCAACACCTAGTCTAAAACTGTCAAGGCAACGTGAATACTTCCGGTTTCTAGCAACATGAATACTTCCGCTT
>CAYOZW010000100.1:0-11005 GCA_964408495.1 uncultured Eubacteriales bacterium | reverse complement strand
ATGATGAACCGGGGGGAGTTTGAGGAAAGGCAGATTCTCAAGCCTGAGACGGTCGACGCAATGCTCGCCCTTCAGAACCCAGATGGCGCGCCCCAAGGCCGGGGCTTCCCGACACTCGGCCGGGGTTTCGTCTGGGTTCTCAGCGAGATCAAAGGCTGCCGGATCTTCCAAATGAACGGATTCGGGCCGTCGTTTTTTGCCCAGGTCTATTTCGACCCGGCGGCGAAAATCGGCGGAGCGTTTTTTACGACCGGCGGATTCGATTCCTTTGAAGCCCTGGGAAACGCCGTCCGGTTGTTTTTTGAAAAACTTTTGGAGGCCACAGAGCGGCTCTAGGGGGGAGGCGCCCAGATAACCGCATCATCCAAAAGCCGGCGTCTAGGCGAGCCGCCCTCCCCGCTGACCTCCGCGGCGTCAATTCTTCCGGTGGCCGCCTGCGCCACAGACCAAGGAATTGACTACAGGGTCTATTTCAGCTCGAAGCGGACCGTGACCGTGAAGATGACGCCGCGCGGCCGGCCGTTGATGACCATCGGCTCGTAGACCCACTGGCGGACGGCGTCGATGGCCGCCTGGTCGAGGAGCGGGATGGAGCGCAGCACCTTAACGGTAGCGACACGCCCATAGATGTCGGTCGTCGCCTCCAGGATGACGACTCCCGCCACCCGGGCCTGGCGGGCGATCTCGGGGTAGAGGGGCTCGACTTTCTTGACCAGCCGGGGCTCCTTGATCTCGCCGATCGCCCGGACGGGGGCTTCGACCTCGCCGACGACGCCCCCGAGCACTCCGCCGACCACACCGCCGAGCACTCCGCCCACGACACCGCCTTCCACCCCGCCTTCGACGCCGCCTTCGATCCCGAAATCGGAGACCTGCTCATCGGCGATCTCCTCCGGGATCTCGACGGGAGCGACGAGCCTCCCCGGCTCGATGTTCGCTTGGGCTTGGACCGGTCTGATCCGGGTCTTGACCTGGGAGCTCGTCTTTTTTTTCGCCGGAGGCGGAGGTGGAGGAGGCGGTGGGGGCGGGGGAGCGAGAAAAGCGCTATAGATTTCAACACGGGGAAGTTCGCCCGTGTTCATGAGCGGGAGGATGAGCAACAGGCAGGCGATGATCAGGTGGGCGGCGAGAGACAGCGGAAAGACCATCGCTTTGAGCCCGAAATTTCTTTCGGCCACGATGAAGGAATCCTTAAACATGGCAGCCTCCTTATCCCGGCCGTCCGAAAGCCGCTGTCTGATACCGGCTTTAACCCTGGCCGGGAACGCTTCCCAATATGGCTCTTCCTGGGTCTCGGGAGCGAGCGAGTGGGCGAAGGCATCCAGTTTTCGCAGCTGTTCGAGCTCTTCCCGGCAGGCCCGGCAGACGCGAAGATGCTCTTCGACCCGATCCCTCTCTTTTCCCTGGAGTTCGTTATCGAAATAAGGGCTCAGCAAGTCCTGGAGTTTGCGGTGTCTCATCAGCTCCTCCCCAGGTAATCAGCCATCTGGAGTTTGAGTTTCCGGCGGGCCCTGTTCAGCCGGGACATGACCGTGCCGGTCGGGATGCTGAGCGCCTGAGCGATCTCCCGGTAGGAGAGGTTCTCGAAGGCCCGCAGTGAAAAGATGATCTTCTGGTCGGCTGGAAGAGCTTTATACGCCTCCTTGAATTTGCGCCCCATCTCTGCCCTCCGGACGCTCGCAGGCGCCGCCCCGGCCGGGGGGGACAGGAAATTAGGCCGAGCCACTTTCTCCTCCTCGGCCAGCGGCCTTTCCCTCTTCGATTTCTTGAGGTGGTTGAAGCAGTTGTTGAGGGCGATCCTGCGGATCCAGGGAAAGAAGTCGTGGCCGTCGATAAAATGGGGGAGCGCCAAGTAGGCCTTAATGAAAGTGTCTTGGGAGAGGTCGTCCGCGGTCTGGTGGGCGCCGGAGATGCGAAGGCAGAGGCGGTAGATGGATTGCTGGTGCTGCCTGACCAAGGATTCGAATGCGTCCATGTCGCCTTTCTTGGCTCTCGCGATGAGTGCGTGTTCGTTGCCATTATCTGGCCTCATTGGCGCTCCCGTCCTTTGTACAAGGGATGCCGGAGGTTTATTCCCGGCCTGACCGCTGGCATAGACATTGCTGATCCGTTTCGTTAATAAGCAATTTCCATGCCAGGTACTGATCAGGTAAATCTTTGTTCTAGAAAGAGATAGAAGGAAGAACGCCGAACGGGATGAGGATGCGCCTCCAATCCCGTAAACTAACTTTACGGGATGTAAAGGAACTTGCTCAATATCCCCGGTTCCCTAGTGGACATGGATATGAGACGAACGGGCCGCTAAGATTGACAAAAAATTTCCCAGTTGGTAAATGGATAGGTTCCTGGCTGCGCCTCCAAAAATAGGGCGCGAAATTGAAAAGGAAAGGTTGACAATGAAAGATATAATCGCTCTTTTTTCAATCGGTCTCCTCGTTTTGTTCCTTTCAGTGGGAGTCGGCGTGGGGCCCAGGCCGCCGGCCTCTCTGTCTCCCCTTGAAGAACTGGGGAAGAGGCTTTTTTTCGACATCAATCTCTCCACTCCGATGGGGCAAGACTGTGCGGTCTGTCATGCTCTCAATGTCGGCATGACCGGGCCGGACGAAGAGATCAATTTAATGGGAAGCGTCTACGAGGGGGCGATGAGGGGCCGGTTCGGCAACCGGAAACCGCCGGCTGCTGCCTATGTGGGTGACAGCCCGGTCCTGCACATCGATGAAGAGGGGAATTTCGTCGGGGGGATGTTCTGGGACGGCCGGGCCACCGGGGAGACCTTGGGTGACACACTGGCCGAGCAAGCGATGGGTCCCTTCCTCAACCCGCTCGAACAGAACATGCCCGACAAAAAAAGTGTCGTGCTCAAGGTCCAAGAATCCGGCTATGCCACACTTTTTGAAGAAGTCTGGGGCAAGGGATCTCTCGACGCGGGCAAGGATGCCGACGACGCCTTCGAACGTATTGCCCGGTCTATCGCCGCTTATGAGCGATCGTCCGAGGTGAATCCTTTCAGCTCGAAGTTTGATGACTTCTGGCGCAAGGCGGAGGCCGCCGGCCTGGATGTGGCCTCGATCGATGAATCCAACTGGAAAAAATACGACAACATGGGACTCGACCAGGTCGAACTCCGCGGGCTTGTCCTGTTCAACGGCCAGGGCATGTGTTTTGCCTGCCATGTCTTCACATCGGTCGACGGGAAGCCGCCCCTTTTCACCGACTTCACCTACGACAACCTGGGAATTCCCAAAAATGCGGACAATCCTTTTTATAAAATGCCGACAGAGTGGAACCCCGACGGGGAGAAGTGGGTCGATGAGGGCCTCGGGGGATTCTTGAAGGGGACGGAAAAATACGCCACGTACGCCGCCGAAAACATCGGTAAGCACAAAGTGCCGACTCTGCGCAACGTGGCCTTAGGGCCGAGGCCCGATTTTGCCAAGGCCTATATGCATAACGGCTACTTCAAGACCCTTAAGGACGTTGTCCATTTTTACAACACCCGGGATGTCGCCTCTGAGAAATGGCCGGCCCCCGAGGTCTCGGTCAACCTCAACGTCGACGAGATGGGGGACCTCGAGCTAACGGAGGAAGAGGAAGATGCTATCGTCGCCTTTATGAAGACGCTGTCGGACAAGATCTGAGAGGTTTATTATGGCCGTATGTTAGTGTCTGCCTGTTCCCCTACCTGCGCCGAAGAAGAGGAGTGCTATCAAATTCGACGACCTTCCCAGCCCTCTTCACTTCGCTTCGAGCGAAGTAGAGAAAGGAGGTCGAACCCCCGCACGCCCGGGATCGACTTTCCGCCTAGGGTTTTCCAGAAATTCTTTTATGATGCGATTCGCTTCCGGGTGCGCGAACAGGGGGACGTGGGACATCCCGGAGAATTCCACGACCTGCGAGTTTGAAAGATGTGCCGCTGCTGCCCGGGTCCATTTTACGGGAGTATCCGGGTCGAATTCTCCCGCCGCCAAGAGGACTGGAACGGCGCTTCTCACGGGCTCATTCTCTTCCGGCTCTGGCCGGCCCTGCGGCCAGGCGCTTAAAGCTTCAACGGGCACGGCCGCCTGGACAAACCGGGACAGTTCGGGGGGAAGCCCGGCCGGCTGAAGGATCCGCTCGGGCCGCTCGAACGGGAATTCCTCATTGCACCATACGGCCAGCCGCATACCCCAGGCGTATCCCCGGAACGAGGATAGATAGGCTTCGGCCAAGGGTGCCAGCGCCGCGGTCTCTCCTCGGCAAGCGGCCGCGACGACGAGCGGCAGGCGGGGGATGATGCTCGCGTCCTCTAGCCCGGCATAGACGCAGTTCATGATCCCGGCGGCGTCGAGCCGGATCGGGAGAGCCTTTCCGTCGACCGGGTTCTTCAAAATGATTTCGACCGGACGAAGATTGGCCTCGGAGAGAAAACGGGAAAACCTCTCTTCGAGGCCATCGATCCTCGGCAGGATGGCTTCGTCCTCCCGGGCGGCCGCAACGACCTTTTGGAATACTTCGAGGATGTTGGAAGGAGCGTCTTCGTCCCAGTTTGCATCGGGTGGGAGGACGGAGTCGAGGATAGCGCAGCGGACGCCGCTCGGTGAGTCCCGCAGAACGGTCAGCATCAATTTTGTGCTGTAGGAGAAGCCGTATAGGTTCCAGGATTCAATCTCCATCAGCTTGCGTAGGGCGGCAATGTCTGAGGCGCTCTCCCTGGTTGTGTAGCCGGCGGGGTCGATTCCTCTAGTCTCGTATTCTCGCCTTGTCGCGATCAGCGCTTTTTCGACCGCGGCCGGGTCCGGATCGCCGTTGAGCCGTATTCCCCAGCCCGACCTGAGGGCCTCTTCGACAGCCGGAGCGAGAAGGGAGGGTTCGGAGAAACCGGCACCGCGCTGTTCGAATAGAATCATGTCGCGTTCTTCAAGGATAGGATTGCGATGTCGACTCCGGCTTCTCCCTAGGCTGCTCCCGCCGGGACCGCCCGCGGTGTATAGGACTGGATCCGGGAGGGGCGTTGTCGACCGGCTTTTCATGATGATGAATGGGAGCTTGATCGTGCGGCTGCTCGGCCTCGGGAAACGGCGTTCGGGGACTATGAGATAGCCCGTCTGTATGTCCGGGCTCTTCTCAACGATCGAAGCGGGGAGATCAGTCCACTCAATGCGTGGGACCGGTGACCGCTGGCTCCGACCTCGGCAAGCGATTGACCACAGGGCCAGGGAAACAATCGCTATTAACAAAAGAAGTCGCCTCGATCTGTCTCCGCTTGAATGATGGTTCAGGCGCCTAGCTTCCTTCATCTCGCTTCTTATGAGCACAGATCGCAAGAAGCCGGAATGGATTCTGAGGCTCGGAAGAATTATCAATTTCATGGCGTTTCCTCCTATCTCTCATGAGTATATACTGAGATCATTTTCTAGGGGTGCGGCGAAAGGGGTGATGATTGGATCTTTTCCGTGATTTTTTCGCTCTTAGCCCTGGGGAGGAGCCCGTCCATGACAGAATTGAAGATGAGCCCATGGAGCTTAGAACTTTTGACAGCTAAAAGAAGCTGTGCTAATCAATAACCCGTGGCCGCTTCGAACCTGACACCCCGCCAGAGGATCCAAAATTTAATTGAGGGAAAGGCGGCCGACCGGACTCCTTTTTGTCCGGCGGTCTATGAACACAAAGCCGCGCTCATCGGGGTGAAGCCGTCAGAGATGGGGCGGGATGCGGGTCTCTTCGAGAAGGCGGTTGTCCGGGAAGTGGACATCTATGCGCCGGATATGCTGGTCGTTGGCTGCGATGTCTACAACGTGGAGGCGGAGGCGGCGGGCTGCACGGTTTTTTATCCTGATTCCAACGACGTGCCCGCGGTCAGAGAGCGGGCCGTTCATGTCGGAGACGATCTTTCCCGGCTGCGCGTTCCAAACCCGCTGAGCGCCGGCCGGATGCCGCTCCATCTTGAGGTCGGCCGCCGCATCCAGGAGAGGTTCGGACGGGAGAGGATCGTCCGTGGCGCGCTGAGCGCGCCGTTCTCGATTGCTTGCGAGCTGGTGGGACCAGAGCCGCTTCTAATGGCCATGCTCGACCAGCCGGACTGGGTGAGCCGGCTTCTCTCTTTCACCTCTGAGATCACCAAGGCTTACGGGAAAGCGTTTGTAGAACGGGGCCTCGGAATTATCCTCTTCGACTCCCATGCTTCGCCGCCGTTGACCTCTGCAGCGCTCTATAAAAAGATGATTATGTCCCCGACCGCTACGGTGGTTCGGCATTTCCGCTTCGACCTCGGAGTGCCGCTCGTGCCCTATATCATGGGCGGGGATACGACGGCCTTGCTGGAAGAGATCATCGCTACGGGAACGAACAACATTCTCTGCGACCACAAGGCGGACCCGAACGTTTTTGTCGAAAGGCTGAAAGAAGAGCCGGTGTTGCTCCGGGCCAATATCGACCCGCTGTTTCTGACGACCCAGCCTCTAGAATCCATCCGGGCGAAAGCCCGCGAGGTTCTCTCAATCGGCCGGCGCCATCCCCGTTTCCTGATGGGGACGGGCATCCTTCCTTATGATATCGCGCCTGAAAGAGTGATCGCAGTGCGCGAAGCGATCAACGTTCCGGCCGGATGATTGACCGGAAAACGCAGGTGCGACGATTCCTCTCCTTCGTTCGTCCATTATCTTCGTCATGGGAAAAAAGCCGGCAGAGCTGCCCGCGTCGATCGAGACATCTGTCGGCCACCGGCAACGACTTCGGATGAAGTTCCTCAAGGGGGGCCTTGAGGGATTCCTGGACCAGGAGATCATCGAGCTCCTGCTGACCATCGGAACGCCGCGGAAAGACTGCAAGAAACCGGCCAGGGAAGCTCTCAGGATGTTCAAGAGCCTGGGCGGTGTCCTCGAGGCCAGCCCCCTAGACCTCCAGAAGATTAGGGGCGTCGGCCCGCACAACGTCTTCGGCCTGAAGTTCGTCCAGGAGGTCTCGCGCCGGTTTCTCAGGGAGCGGATGATGAGCCGGCCCTACTGCCGCTCCTCCCGGGAGGTCTTCGACTATCTCTACCACGCGCTTCGTGACCTGAAGAGGGAGAAGTTCAAGGTCCTCTTCCTGGACGCCAAGAACCAGATCCTCGAGGAAAAAACGCTCTTTGAGGGGACGGTCGACTCTAGCGCCGTCTACCCCCGGGAGATCATCAGGGATGCCCTCCGCTACGAGGCCTCTTCGCTGATCTTCGTCCACAACCACCCCTCCGGGGATCCCGAGCCCTCCCCCTGTGATAAGGAGATCACCCGGGACCTCGTCTTTGCCGCCAGGGTCATGCAGCTCAAGGTCCTGGACCACATCATCATCGGGAACAACTGCTTTTTCAGCTTCTCCGACCAGGGGCTGATCGAAGAGTTCGAATTTGCCTTTTTCCACTCCGGCTGAGGCTCGGGATATGGGCTCGAAGGCCCGCGAATTTCCCCGCAGCGACTTTTTGGAGGGGGAATCCGCTTCGCCTTCCCCCTTCCAACCCTCGCTTCGCTCGGTGCCTCCCCTTCTCGGACTTCGTCATCCGACCAAGGGGGCCATCCCCCTTGGAACCCCCCTGTTTTGCTCCGCAAATCAGGGAAATTCGCTTATTTCCTCGGCTCAAGCAAAGATTAGGAGGACGGATCAGTTCGACCAATCGGGGAGTTTGTTATTGCCCTGTGAGGTCAGCCGGCGCAGGTTCGCGCCGTCGTAATCGATAGCGTAGAGCTGGAGAGAGCCGCTCAGGTTTGAAGAGAAGACGATGTGCCGGCCATCCGGCGACCAGCTGGGCGATTCATTCCGGGCGTTGCTTTCGGTCAACTTGATGATCTGACTGTTCCGGAGGTTCAAGACGTAAAGATCGAAGATGTTCTCCACCCGGGAAACATAAACGATACGGTCTCCGGTCGGCGACCAGGCGGGGGCGTCGTGGTAGCTGCCGCCGAAGCTGATCCGCCGAACATTGGAACCCTCCGCGTCCATAATGTAGACCTGCGGCTGACCCAGGCCGCTCCGGTCGGAGACAAAGGCGATCTCCCGGCTCGTCGGTGACCAACTGGGAGAGGCATCGATAGCGGCGTTGAAGGTGAGCCGCCGGATGTTCTTGCCGTCGGAGTCGGCGATATAGATCTCCGTGTTTCCGTCCATGGTCGAACAGAAGGCCAGCTTCTTCCCGTCAGGAGAGAAGGACGGGGAGAAATTCGTCCCCCGTGTGGAGACCGCCGTCACTTTTCCGGCCTCGAGATTGAGCAGATAAAGGCCGGCGTTGAGGTTTTTGTAGGACGTATAGGCAATCGTCTTTCCGTCAGGAGAACAGCCCGGCATATAGTCCCGGAGCGTATTGAAGGTCAAGCGGGTCTGGTTCTGTCCGTCATAGTCCATCATGTAGAGCTCGTCATTGCCGTCCCGGTCGGAGACGAAGACGACCTTTGATGTGAAGATCGTCTTTTCTCCCGAGAGAGTCTTGACGATCTCGTCGGCCATCCGGTGGGCGGCCAGCCGGTAAAGTTTCTCGGGGACTTGATAGCGCTTCCCGGAGATGAACCGGGCTCCCTTGATGTCGTAGAGTTTCCCTTCGAAGACAATGTCCTCGCCTTCGCTGTTGGAGATCTCTCCGACGAAAAGGATATTGGCCTGGATGGACTCCCAGTCCTTGAAAAAGATGTTGTCCGGATCGAGCGGCCGGATGTAGTCATAATATTTCCTGGGCAATAGGGAAAAAATGCGGCTGTAGGTCAGGTCGGCGGAGAGGATCTGGTGGAGCTCGGCCGCCGCGTCCCGGGCCTTGGCCGAAGGGCTGCGGGCGATGAAGTTGGGCAGTGCCAGGCTGATAGCCGGGACCCCCTCCTTCAGAGTGATGTAGACTTCCTGCTGCGAGGACAGGAGAGCTGAGAGGCCGAGCCAAAGGGAGATGAAAACGAGAAATTTGGTGTGTTTCATTTGGAATGCTCGAATATCAAGTGGATGCCCAGGTAGGCTTCTTCATATTCCCTGGGTAAGGGCGGGAAAGGGGCCGAGGTCTTGACCGCCCGAACGGCCGAGAGGTCGAGAGGGGTCACCCCGCTCGACTGCTCGATCTTGACGTCCGCTATCTGCCCGCCTTTTTCGATCTTGAAGTAGAGGACGGTCTGGAAGTTTCCCGAAACGCCCGGGTCGACGAGCGAGGAGAACCAGTTGGAGGAAACGCGGTCGGTGATGATGTTGAGGTAATAGGTATAAGGGAAGTTAGCTAATCCACCTCCCGGACCGAACCCGGCTCCTCCAGGGCCGAAACCGCCTCCGCCCGGTCCGCCCCCGCCGCCGATCCGCAGTCCAGTGCCCAGACCCTGGCCGCTGGACGCCGCTTCAGATGTCCCGGTTTGGTCTGTCTTTTTCGCCGGAGAAGGCTCGGGTTTGGTGATGGCGGCCTTCTTTTCTGTTTTGGTCTTGGGCTCTCTCTTGGGCTTCTCCACCGGGTAGCGCATGGCCGGCTTCGCTTCCTCCTGGGCTTTTTGAGGGGTCGTCAGGTTGCGGAGGGTTTCTTTTTTGGCCGGCGGGGCGGGAGCCTTGGCTGCGGGCCGTCTGCCGCCGCCCCCTCCACCCCCCCCGCCGCCGGCGACCACCATGTCTAAAGGAATGTAGTGGATCATGCCTTTTAGTGCCGGGCGGGGCAGGTGGGGTGAGATGATGATCAGCACCAGGAAGCCGAGATGGGCGCAGAGAGAGATATAGACCGCCCGCTTGAATAAAAGGCGTTCCCCGCTGGCAGTCATTTTCTCTTGGTGGCCGACCGGAGATCGATCGGTTCGGTCACCAATCCGACGGCCTCGACCCCCGCCTTTTTTATAATGTCCAGGGTATCGATGAAAAAGCCGTAATTCAGCCCCTCGTCGGCCTGGATGAAGACGATTTTCTTTTCCTTCCCGGCGAAATAGTCCTGGAGCTTTCTCTCCAGGAGGTTGATGTTGATGACCGCCCCCTCAATATGGATGAAACGGTCTTTGGAGACGGTGATGGTCAGGCCTTCCTCGGCCGGCGCGGATTGCGTTTCAGCCTGGGGCAGGTTGACTCCGATGCCCGACTGCATCAATGGTGCGGTCACCATGAAGATGACCAACAGGACCAGCATGACATCGATGAAGGGTGTGACGTTGATCTCGGAGAGCGAAGTCCCGATACGCCCTCTCTTTGAGGTGGACAAGGACAGTGGTTTAAGTGCCATAGAGTCGGTCGGCGATATTGAGGAATTCCAGGCTGAAGTCCTCCATCTCGGTGATCAGGTCCTTGATCCTGTGGAGGAAATAGTTGTAGGCGATGACCGCAGGGATGGCCGCGAACAACCCGACGGCGGTGGCGATCAGCGCTTCGGCGATGCCCGGGGCGACGGTCATTAAGCTGGCCGAACGGACGATGCCGATCTTCAGGAAAGCGTCCATGATCCCCCAGACCGTCCCGAAAAGGCCGATGAAGGGGGTGACGCTTCCGGTCGTCGCCAGAAAACCCATCATCTTTTCTAACTTCGAAATCTCGGCATTGGATGCCTTCGTCAGCACGCGGCTCAGACTTTCCAGACGGTTGGCGTTGGGCGGATTCTGAGGGTTGGAGCGGGAGAGGTGGCTGAGCTCTCTGAACCCCGCCTGAAAAAGGGAGACTAGGGGACTTCCCTGGTAACGCTTGGCCGCGTCGTTCACCTCGGAGAGATTTTTGCTCTTGTGGAAAGCCCTGAGGAACCTGTTCGATTGGGCGAAAGCCTGACGGACAACCCGCCGCTTGTAGAAGATAATGGCCCAGGAAAAAACGGAAAAAAAGAGCAGAATGAGGATAACAGACTGGACGACCAAACTGGCTTCAGCAATCAGTCTAAAAATGTTCATGGCCGTTCGCTCAAAAGTAGCATAGCCGTGTCCTGATGTCAAACAGCCTGGCGGCGTTGACAAACGGCCGCATAAATAATAGATTCTCTCTGGTCTAAAGGAGGAAATCCCCATCGCCATCCATAGAGAGAAGCTTTTCCAGCCGGCCCAGGTCCTGGCCATCAGCTTCGCCGGCGCAATTCTAG
>CAYOZW010000099.1:3542-11017 GCA_964408495.1 uncultured Eubacteriales bacterium | reverse complement strand
AATCACGTCCCGTTTCTGGAAAAGGGAGTTGGTGGCGCAGAGGCGCATCCGGTCGATCTCGTCGTTAATGGTTGCTTCCTTGGCGATATAGGTATTGGAAGCAGGGAGATAAGCTTCAGGCTGGTAGTAGTCGTAGTAGCTGACGAAATATTCGACTGCATTTCGGGGGAAGAAGTGCCGAAATTCCTGGTAAAGCTGGGCGGCCAGAGTCTTGTTGTGGGAGATGACCAGCACGGGCCGCTGGATGTCGGCGATCACGTTGGCCATCGTGAACGTTTTGCCGGAGCCGGTCACACCCATCAGGACTTGATGGCGGTTTCCCTCATGGAGGCACGCAGACAGGGATTCGATGGCCTTGACCTGGTCCCCCATGGGTTTGAATTCCGAGTGGAGCTCGAACCTTTTCATCGGTCTCATCATTATAGCAATTATTCGAGGGGAGGTTTAAGGACTTTAGGGAGCGAGAGGGGGAGGAGGACTGCCGGCAGGATCAGGGTTTGCCCATGACCTTGACGGACCCCTTGAACTGAGCGCCGTCTTCGATCGAGATTATTGATGCCGATAGGTCCCCCTTCACCCGGCCTGTCCTCTCGAGGATGATTTTTCCCGAGGCGGCGATATTTCCGTTGACCTCTCCTCGAACGGTGATGCTCCTGACCCGGACCTCGGCTTCGACCAGGCCGCCCTCGACGACTAGGAGGTCATTCCCGGGAAGGTTGATTTTTCCCCGGAATTGCCCCCGGACGATGAGATCCTCCTGCCCGCCGATATCCCCCTGGAGGACGACGGTCGGCCCCAAAACGGAGACTTTGGCGTGATGTTCCGGGAACGGCTCCTTCCCGTTTAGGGATGTCATGCGCGTATCCTTGAAGAAAATATTAGGCTCCGATTATAGGTTCCGCCTCCACAGTTGTCAATCCGCGGTGAATTCTCTAGAATAGATATGGAGGTCAACATAAAAAAGCTTTGGTCTTATATGTTGCTGGCTGTGGCCTGCTTATGGCTTCTGCCTCGGTCCCTGCCTGCGGAAGATCTGGAGTCTGGGATGGCGGCCATCTTCATGCAAGGCGTCAAAATGAATGTCGGTGTTATCGGAGATATCTCGCGGACACGTTTGGTCTTGCAGCTCAAAGACGGCCGGGAGTTTTCCCTCGAGCGGGTCTCTGGATGATCAACTTCATCAACACAGACTGGAATTTCCCCGGGGAACGGGAGAGGATGGAGAAAGACGAAGATTACATCTTCTTCAAGAACAACGATATCACCTCGGGCCGGATCATCGACTTCAGCTCCACCCGGAGGGTCTTCCAGCTTGACCCCTCGGAGGAGGTCCCCATCGGCCGGGTTCGGAGGATCTATTTTACCCGCTATCTTCCCCCCGCTTACGAAGCCCGGTTGAGGGAAGAAGAGGCCGCCAAAAAAAAGGATTTCTTCGGGACCTACAAAGGAGCCATCCGGCTTTCATCGGGCCAAGTCCGAGCGGTGACCATGATATTGAATGAGGACAATACGGCACAGGTCCGGTTCGAGTATCCCCAGGGCAGGCTGCCTCCGACGCAGCAGGGAATCTGGTCAGAAAATGTAGACGGCACAATCACCGTCCGATTCGCTTTTTCAGGTCAGATCCGGAGGGCGAACCAACAGCCGTTGGTCTTGAAGTGGGAAAACGACGAGTTGGTGGCCATCCAGTATGACCAGAATGTCTGGGGTACGAGCGGCTTGAGGTTGAAAAAAATCTGATCCCTCTCGTTTTTGAGGCTGTGCATTTTAGCTCACTAAGGAGTCTGTGCGTGCAAAAAAGAACCATTTCGGGATGCCGATTCTTCTGCCTGCTTCTATTTCTCATTGGACTGCCACTCTGGACGCAACCGGCTGAGGGCCTCAAGATTTTCCAGCCAGAAAACAAGTTCACGATCGACGGGGATCTGGAGGATTGGGCAGCGGTCGCTGAGCTGCCTATCCAGCTTTCCCCGAATGGACAGATTCTCCCGCCATCGGTTGACCTGACCGTGACAGTCCGGTTTAGTTTTGACGCGGGGTATTTCTATGCGGCGGTCTCGGTCCTTGACGACCGGATCGAGTTCCCCGGCAGGGGAAGGCGTGAAGGGGACGGGTTTTACCTGACTTTCGTCGATCCCACGGCGGAAGACGGAAACGACCGCCCCTTGACCTTTGGATTCTCCCGGTTTGAAAGCGAACCCCTGGCCGTAGTCGCCCGCGTGGAAGAAGACACGGATCCGGTTGTCCGGGATGTTTTGTTTAAGATTAAGGCGGATGAGGAAAAGAAGACGGTGACCTACGAGCTGGCGATTCCCTGGAAATATTTCCCCGATTTCCGTCCCTTTTTGCAGCCGCGATGGGCGGTGAACCTCTCCTATGATGATCTCGACGCGGGGGAAAAAAAGGTCGTTCAGCTTCTTCCCGATCCGAGCTATGAGCCTGAAAATCCGGCACCCAAAAAGGCCCTTCCCTGTGAGTTCGTCGTCGGTCCGCCGCGGCAGCTCGAATTCCAATCCTCATTGAATGCCAATCATTTCTATCCCGAGGATGAGCGGCTGCTCAAACTGGCCATCCTTTCGCCAACCTCCGAGCAGGGCTGGCAGGTCAGACTGATCGCGACCACCTCCCTGGGCAACTTCTCTTCAGAGAAAAACTTTTCCTTCGATGAGGGGATGAACATCCTCAGCTTCCCGATCGAAATGGAGAAGACCGCTACCGGCGTGTTTGATGTCAGCCTGGGCATTCTCGATGCCCAGGGGAAGCTCCGATACACGGATGACGGCCGGTTCTTCCTTCTGGACAGGCAGCAGTTCGAAGGCTACGCGAGCAAACTATCCGAGCTCAAGGCAGGGGAGCTTGCTGGCAAAGATACGGTCTTTCGGGAAAGCCTGCCGATTCTGGAGATCCGTCTCCAATGGATCAAGGATTTTATGGAGAAATCCCCTCCATTTGCTGACCTCCAAAAGGTCCAGAGATGGAATCAGGATATCAATGACCTGTTCAGGAAGATCGATGAGGGCCAGCCGGCCCTTTTCCCGACGGGGAGGATTGTCCGGCTAGGCTACCGTTCCGAGGCCGATGGGAGCCTGCGGGCGTATTCGGTCCTTGTTCCGGACTGGTATAATCGGGAAACTCCCCTGCCTTTGCTGGTCACTCTGGCCGGACGAGGAGCGGGACCGCGAGCGGGTCTCTTCGGCCTGACCGCAAACTATTTCGGTCCCAGGGTCCGTAAAAAGGCCGGGGATTTCTTTATCCTGGCGCCCGAGGTTGAAGACCCTTCAAGCTGGTTTATCGGAGCGGATGGGCAGCGGGTCGTCGAGACAATCGAACATCTGAAAAAAATCTACAGCGTCGATGCTGATAATATTATTTTGGACGGTTTTGGCAAAGGTGGCTATGGCGCCCTCCGCCTGGCCCTCCAGAACCCGGGAGTCTATAAAGGTGTTATCGTCCGCTCGGGTCAGCTCATCCCGCCCGAGAATTCAGGGGCGGAGAATATTAGGGACATGCTGGACCGAGCGAAGGGGCTGAATATATTGATCATCCACGGCGGCCAGGATAAGGATGCTCCTGTCGATGACATCCGCGCGATCGTAACCCGTCTCCGGGAGCTGAAGGCCAACGTCCGTTTTATCGAAGTCAAGGGGGCTGGGGCGCGAGATTTCGACAAATGGTCGGACGTGTTCAACTGGCTCCGGGATGTCCTGGGCGATTCGGTCATCGAGCTAAAGCCTCCCAAGAAAGACAAGAACAAAGACAAGGAATCCGATAAGAAGAAGTAGTCCCGGCTTACCCTTCCTGATCAAACCGTCCGAAGACCGGGCGACCGCCCAGTGAAGTGTAAAAACCATAAAGGGCGATGGCGGCGACGATGATCAGGGTGAAGACAGCGCCCCTCGTAGACCAGCCCGAGGCATCGAGTCGAAGGGGCATCCTCACCAGAATATTAAGAATAAAAAACGAGATCGCCGCTGGGAGGAACCCCAAATACAGCAGGATCCCTGCGATGGCGCCCGAGAAAACGAGGCCGGATAAAATCTGGCCCGAAAGATTTCCCGAGCTTCCCACAAGATACGTAACGGTTCCAAAAAAGGTGAAAACCACAGCCACCAGCCAGGTCTTCCGGAAAATGAGCCGGCAGAAGACCGTCGCCACCATCCAGCCGACGCCATAGAAGGCGGTCAGGCCGAGGATGTAAAGAGCCGTTCCAAGTTGCTGCGGAAATCCTAAAAGAGAGTTCAATTCGATGTGCGCCGACCAGGCGCCAGGCAGGAACATCCAGCTCGGAAAAGCTCTGAATAGGAACACGGGTATGGCCGCTGCGGCTCCGGCGATAGACCCGATCAGGATGTCCCGTCCGACCAGCGGGTCGCGGAAGCGTCCCGACGTGAAACGGCTCCAGGAGATCAACAACTTGGCCCAGTTCCGGCGCATGGAAGGCTCCATGGCCATGTAGGCAATCCAGATGAAGATGGCATCAAAGAGAAAAAAGGCCATGCCGGCCCGGATCCACCACATGAAATCCCCAAATGAGTTATAGGCGTGATGCGCCCAGAGGGCCGAGGCGGAGGCCAATGCCAAAAATGAAAAAACAGAGATTCGAAGCGCTCCCCGCGCATCGCTGCGTTTCATCCGGATATTCCGCCGCGCGAGATACAGGCCGAACATCAGGAGCACCAGGTTTATCCCGAACCAGACTGCAGGCGTAAACCTCTGGGTCAACCAGGTTTGGGCATCTTTTCTCGCCGGGGGTTCATTCCAAGGTCCTTTGATTTCGAAAAACACCGGCTTCCCCTGGAACGACGCCACTACAATACGAACCGGCACATCGAGCTGCTGATTGAGATTCCCCGTCCAGGATTCTTCAAGGTCAAACGGGAGTGGCGGAAGTTCTTTTGGAGAGGTTGCAGTGAGGAACGCGATGTCGAGGCCGGCCGCGGCAATGAGGGTGTTCCAGTCCGGAACCGCGGATGGTGCTTTGGAAACTGAAGACAAAACCGGAACGGCCATCAATCCAAGCAGCCGGCCTTGAATGTCGAGATCGACGCCGACCATTCCGGGCACATTGAAAGGGGGGTTGTCTTCTCTGATAAATCCCTGGTTGCCGCTGGGCACGAGACGCCGAGGGCTTTGGCGGTAGCGAAATCTGACGAGCTGTTTTTCGAGTTCCTGGACCTGAGGTCGGGTCAGGTTTTTTGAGGGCTCATCCTGGAGCCATTGGATCAGATCTTCATCCGCTTCGAACCAGTAGGCGCTGTCTTTAGGCGATTCCGGGTACCCGCTGGATTTTATGATCTCGCGCGCCCGCTCGGCCAGGACATCAGGGCTTTTTTGGAAGCCTGGAGGTCCCAGAAGAACAGACTTCTGGGCCAGGACGGTGGCCAGAACAAGAACGGCAGCGAAGAGACCCAGCAGTCCCCAGGCTGCCGAAGCTCCGAGAGTGCCCTCTTTACCCGCCGCGGCGACCATCTCGGGAGTCGGGGTTCGCCCGGCCGCTAGGGCGGCCCTAAGGGGATCTCCGCCCGGAAGAGATGCGGCCACCTCAAGGACTGAATGAGGACGAGAGGCAGGGTCTCTGGCCAAGCAGCGTATGATCACCCGGTCGATTTCGGGATCGATGTCCAGGGCAAACGAAGAAGGGGCAGGAAGGGTTTCGGTCATCTGTTTCCGGCGGATCTCCTCCAGTGAGGCGCCCTCCAAAACTCTGCGTCCAGTGAAGAGCTCATAAAGGACAAGCCCAAGCGAATAGATGTCGCTCTTTACCGATGTTCCCATCCCGGCCAGTTGCTCTGGCGCCATATAGGCAGGAGTCCCGGCGGAATCCGCTGCTTGAGGTTGTTCGGCAGGCTTGATGGCCAGGCCGAAGTCCATGATCCGGGCCTGGCCGCGGCCGTCGATCATGATGTTCGCCGGTTTGAGGTCGCGGTGGACAACGCCCTGATCATGGGCGGCGGCTAGCCCGGCGCAGATCTCGCGCGATATCTCCAGGGCTTTTTGAGCGGGGAGCCGCCCGATTCGTTTCAATAGCGATGCAAGGTCCTCCCCGTCCACGTACTCCATCGAAAGGAAATGCCGCCCTTCGTGCTCTCCGATGTCATAAACGCGGCAGACATTGGGGTGGGAGATCTGGCGGGCGTTGCGCACTTCAGCATAGAGATAGCGCAACATGGCCTCATCGCGGGAATACTCGGAAGGCAAAAACTTCAGGGCGACCGGATGACCCAGCCTGAGATCTTCAGCGCGGTAAACCATCCCCATCCCGCCCCGGCCCAACGGGCTGACGATCTGGTATCGATCGGCGAAAATCGTCCCCGGGGGAAATCCTATCCCTGACCCCGGAGTGGAAGGAGAAGACGCACCAGGACCGGGTGTGGTCAGGGTTTTATCCAGGGGAGGAAAAGGCTGGTCCGGCAAGGGCTTTCTGCCTTATATATAACCTTTAAAGACGATGTTGATTTATATCATAGAGAAAAATTCTAAGTCAAAAAAGAAAAACGCTCACTAAAACTCATAGCTCAGCGAGATGCTCGGGATGATCATCCTCATGGTGAATATGCCCGGATCGTTATGCCCGCTGTACTCGATGGTCCGGTCTTTACCCGCCATATATTCCAGGCCGGCATCGACCTTCAAGTTGGAAATCAAATAACCAACTCCAAATGTGAACGTGTTATACGCGTAGCTGGGCAGCAACACATTCATTGTCTCGTCCGGGCTGGGCGCGGGATCGTGGCAATAGCCTGCCCTCAAAGCGAGGACCGGGCTCAAAACGTATTCTGCGCCGAAACGGATTTGGGTTTTGTTTTCCCAATTCATGGGGATTTCGGTATACCCCTCGGCGCCCCAGAACTCTTGCCAGAAGGCGTTTTTATAAAATGTGACGTTCTTCTCGAGCCTCGACCACTGACTCCATTGAACGTCGGCCGTAACGAGCAACCGGTCCAAGGGATGTACGGCGACGCCTCCAGCGATAGAGAGCGGCCAGGTCAATTCCCGCTCCATGTCCGAGGTGCCCGAAATGTCATAGAGCGGAAAACGCGAAGTCATCCCAGTGCCCTTAAACTTGATTGTAGAAGGAGTTTTCAACGTCAGGCCAAAACCGATTTTCTCGCTTAGCCTGACAAGAGTGCCTAGGGTCACTCCAACGCCCCAGCCGCTCAACTTCTCTTCGTATTGGCCAAGGTCCACGGGAACGCCGGGCATTTGAGGCAGCTCATAGACACCGGCTATGGTGCTCATGTTGGACATCGCATAGTTGAGGTTGAAGGTCGCTCCAACCGAGACCATATCGCTGATTTTGACCGCGACAAGAGGGGAGAAGGAAACGAATCCGATCTTGGACGCCCATTTATAAAGAATGCCGCCCGAATAGGGGGCGAAATCCTCAATATTCCATTCTCCGCCCATCCCGGAAGGCGTGAAAATTCCGAATCCGACGACGACGCGGGAGTTGACAGGTTGGTAGTAAGAGACCA
>CAYOZW010000099.1:615-3532 GCA_964408495.1 uncultured Eubacteriales bacterium | reverse complement strand
CATTGATATAGGGAGTATATCTGTACGTCTCCGTCGGGATGAGATCGAATACCTGGAAACCGGCCAGCGGCCGATCAAATAGGGCCGCACCTGCGGGGTTCCAATAGATGGCGCTGAAATCATTGGCTACGGCGACAAACGCGCCACCCATAGATAGGGCTCGAGAACCAAGGCCGTTCAGGTTTAGACCGTTTGCCTCGGAGAAAGCGGGAAGAAGCAGGATACAGATCATGATAGAGAGGTGTCCTTTTCTGAGCACCATGATTGTCTACTCCTTAAATCGAATTCAAATGAATATACGGCAATAAAATAGGGAATGCAACAGCTATTTTTTGATCTATTCGTGGCCCCAAAAAGACACAGTTCAGAGTTGTCATCAGCTCCTGTTTTCCCCTATAATCCCTGCTTAAAATCGGTTCCTTTAGAGGAAGTGACGCATGAGTAAGCTCTGCAGCCGGCAAGATCTCCAAGAAGTCATAAAATCGGGCGGCGGCGTCTTTGCCCTGTTCTACGCCCCTTGGTGCCCGTTCTCCCGAGCGTTCTTGCCAGTCTATGAAAAGTACGCAAGGGGCCGGGACAAGGAGTTCGTCCGCATCACCCTCGAAGGCAACGAGGACCTCTTTACAGAGCACCAGATCGATGTGTATCCGACAGTCCTATTCTTCAAGAACGGCGCTGTCGGCCGGCGTCTTGACGGAAAGTATCTGGCAGGTTTGAAGGAAAAACAACTCGGCGAACTCATCGCCTCTTTCGATTCTGGACATGAATAGCCGTCCTCAAAAAGAGACATTGAAGCTTGTCCTCTGATGAGGAAATTCCTCAAGATTGCCCTCGCCAGGCAGGGAACTGCTAAAATCTATTGACATCCCCTACAAATATTGATATTTTCTATTCCAACCTGAACGGAGGGGCCCAGTGACGGTGAAATGTCCCAAATGCTCTCTCCAAAACTCTGACACGCAGAAGTTCTGCGGGGATTGCGGGACTAGCCTTATCTCGGACGTAGGGGGAGAGGTCTCCCGGACGACGACGATAAAGCTTCCCGACATCCCTTTTCCAATCGGCTCGATCTTTGCCGAGAGATACCGGATTATCGAAGAATTGGGAAAAGGCGGAATGGGCAGGGTTATCCGGGCCCTGGATATTAAGCTGGATGAGGAAATTGCCATCAAGTTCATCAGGCCCGACCTCACCGAGGACCCGGCGACGGTCGAACGTTTCCGGACCGAGCTCAAAGCCGCCCGCCAGGTGATCCACAAGAATGTGGCCCGGATGTTCGACCTCACCGAGGCAGACGGAGTCCCCTTCATCACCATGGAATACGTAAGGGGCGGGGACCTCAAGAGCCTGATCAGGAAAATGGGCCGGTTGAACGCTCAGCAGGCCGTTCGCATCGTCAAACAGGTCGCTGAAGGTCTGGCCGAAGCCCATCGGACGGGCGTTATCCACCGGGATTTGAAACCTCACAATATCATGGTCGACGAGGAGGGGACGGCCCGGATCACCGATTTCGGGCTCGCCCGGCTGAGAAAATCCGATGACGCCACCTTGACAGCCCCGGGGATGGGCACCCCGGCCTATGCATCTCCGGAGCAGGTGGAGGGATCGGATGTCGACGCCCGCTCAGACCTGTACTCATTGGGGATCACGCTTTACGAGATGCTCACCGGAAAGCTTCCTTTTAAGGGAGACAGTCCTTATAGCGTTGCCCTGGCCCATTTGACGAAGACGCCGCCCAACCCCCGGAGCATTCAGCCTGATATTCCGGAAGCCCTTGTTTATATCATGATGAAATGCCTGGAAAGGGAGCGGGAAAAGCGCTATCAAAGCGCCGAAGAATTGAATTTGGACCTGGAGGCATGGGAAAAAGAACCCTCGACATGGGGCTTTCCGAGTCCGAAGCCTGAACCAATTGGAATTCGGATCGGGACCTGGATCAGGGCCAAGCGAATTCCTCTTGCCATTTTGGCAGTTGTCCTTGGTGTCGTAGGCTACCTCGTCTTTCAGCGGCCGCCCTCACCCTGGGAAACCTCCATTGCTGTGCTGCCTGTCTTGGACCTTAATCCTCAAGAGGATAGGGCGAACGTTTGGTATGGTCTTCGATCCGAAATTAGTGCTAAGCTCTCCAACATTCCCGAACTGAAAGTCATTGCTATACCTTCCCATTCCTTGAATATGAGCTCGGGAAAAGATTATGGGGAAATCGGGAAAGAGCTCGGTGCGGAATATCTTCTCCAACTGACCCTTCTGACCGAGGGAACTAGGCTTCGTGTGAGGCTTGAGTTGATCGAGGTCAAGACCGCTTCTGTGTTCAAATCCTACGAATACCCAGCTGAACTCGAGAGTATTTACACTGTTCAGGACGAGATCTCAAGGCTAACGGCCAGGGCTCTCCAAGTGAGCCTGATTGAGGAGAGGCTGAGAACCTTCAAGAAAAGAGAAACGGGGAACCTGATGGCATATGATCATTATTTGGAAGGAAAGCGGCTCATCGAGGAAATATACCACAGCAATGGCCGGCCAGAAGCTTTTGCTAAGGCGGTTAGCCTGTACAAAAAAGCCATCGAACTTGATCCAAACTATGCGCTGGCTTACTGGGGCCTGGGCAATGCCTATGAGGCCCGTTATTACATGGTCAAAAAAGATTTGAGGGATCCAGCAGACTTCCAAAGGATGCGGGAATACTATCGCCAGGCCTATAAAATTGAGCCGGAGCTTGCAGAAACAAACCTCGGCGTTGGCTGGTTATATTTTAACGTGGAGGACAACGCCAGGGCATCCCAACATTTCAAACGAGCCTTCGAACTGGACCCGAACAATTTAGTTGTCAATCAGGACGTCGGCGCCTTTTTAAGGAGCGTGGGCCTTTATGATAAGGCCATCAAATATTTTTCTCGCGCGGCCGAGATCGATCCCC
>CAYOZW010000099.1:0-605 GCA_964408495.1 uncultured Eubacteriales bacterium | reverse complement strand
TTTATGGGCGAATTTGAGAAGGCCATTGAGGAAGTCCGTGCGGCTATCGAGCAGGACCCTGATAACCTCGAAGCCCGATATTATTGCGCAACCGAACTGGTCATGATGAAAAGGCTGGACGAGGCAGAGAAAGAGATCGAAATTTCTCGCAAAATGGATCCGGAAGGGAAAACGATGGCGATTCCCCAAGCCCTCCTTTATGCTGCCAGAGGAGAGAAAGATAAGGCGCTGGAGCTTATAAGTGGAAAGAACACGATGAATATTGGAGCGACGTGCATTTACATATTTCTCGGTTTGCATGAGGAGGCGATTCGCACTATCGAGAAAGGCATCGAACACGGGTTTGCAGAACAGGGATATTATCTGTATCCATATCCCACGTTGGCTGCAAATCCGGTTTTCGAATCGATCAGGAAAGAGCCCCGTTTTCAGGAAATATTAAAGCAGCAAAAAGCGATATATGAAGAACGACTCGGCAAATTCGCCAAGTTTTAGAAATGCAAGGAGTCAAGAAGGAAGATTCCGATCGCTAAAAGAGAAAGGGGGTGATCGATTATTGAAAGGATAAAAAGTTTTCAATAAAATCTTAAAAATCAGGTATTTTC
>CAYOZW010000098.1:10874-11088 GCA_964408495.1 uncultured Eubacteriales bacterium | reverse complement strand
CACATCCAGGCCCATCGTCCCTTCGAATACCTGAACAACCGCCCGCTCCGTGGAGACATCGAGGACCGTGCCGCGGCGGAGAAGTCCCTGGCCGGTTTCGATCTCGACCAGCTCTCCGTATTTGACGTCTTCGATCTTCTGGACGACGACGAGTGGCCCGACGATATTGGAAACGGTCAAATATTCTTTATACATGTCCGCCTCTCAGTCCCTG
>CAYOZW010000098.1:0-10864 GCA_964408495.1 uncultured Eubacteriales bacterium | reverse complement strand
CGATTTCCAGGTAGACTTCCAAACCTGCCGACTCTTCTTCCGGGGAGTATTTGATCTGGGCGATCCGCTCCCTCACCCGGAGCGCCAGGATGCTTTCCAGGCTGCGGCCGTCCTCCAGGGCCTTGAGCCCCCGGTGATGGAAATGGAGAATGGCCCGCACCATCAGGTACTGTTTTCTCAAAGAAGTGTAGGTGTCCTGCGGATGGTAGGCGTTTTGATGGAGAAAGTCCTCGCGGATCGAGCGGGCCGATTCCAGGGTCAGCCGCTCCTTAAGCGATAGGGATTCAACTCCGACCAGGCGGGCGATCTCCTGGAGCTCGGCCTCCTCTTCGAGGATCTGCATGGTCTCCTGGCGCAAGGCCGTGAAATCCTCGGCCACCCGGACATTCAGGAAGTCCTTGATGTTCTCGCTATAAAGCGAGTAGCTCTGGAGCCAGTTGATGGCCGGGAAGTGCCGCATGTTGGCTAGACGATCGTCCAGGGCCCAAAATACTTTGACCACTTTGAGAGTGGCCTGGACGACGGGATCGGAGAGATCGCCGCCGGGCGGCGAGACGGCGCCGATGACGCTCAGGGCGCCCAGCCGCTCCTCGGAACTCAGGCAAACCACCTTACCGGCACGCTCGTAGAACTCGGCGATCCGGCTGGCGAGATAGGCGGGGTAGCCCTCGTCTCCCGGCATCTCTTCCATCCGGCCCGAGATCTCGCGCAAGGCTTCGGCCCAGCGGCTCGAGGAATCGGCCATCAAGGCGACCGAGTACCCCATATCGCGGAAATATTCGGCGATCGTCATGCCGGTATAGATCGAGGCCTCGCGGGCGGCCACCGGCATGTTCGAGGTGTTGGCGATGATCACCGTGCGCTCGAGGAGCGGACGCCCGCTCCGCGGGTCCTTGAGCTCGGGGAAGCTGAGCAGGAGGTCGGCCACTTCGTTCCCGCGCTCACCGCAGGCGACAAAGACGATGATCTGAGCGTCCGACCATCTGGACAGCTGATGCTGGACGACGGTTTTGCCGCTCCCGAACGGTCCGGGAACGCAGGCCGTCCCGCCCTTGGCCAGGGGGAAGAGCGTGTCGAGGACGCGCTGTCCTGTGATCAGGGGCTCGTCCGGTATCAGCCGTCGGCTGACCTCACGCTGCTTCCGGATCGACCACGTCTGGTACATCCGGACCTCTCTGACTCCATCCTTCGTCTTGATGCGGGCAACCCATTCCTCGATCGAAAGCCGGCCGGCGCGAACCTCGAGGAGCTTCCCGGCGCCATCGGGCGGCACCATGATGCGGTGGCGGACGAGCGGCGTTTCCTCGACCTCGCCGAGAAAATCACCGGCTGCGACCGTCTCGCCGGCCTTGCGCGTCGGGACGAATCCCCACTTCTTCCGGCGGTCCAGCGCAGGAAGCTCGATGCCCCGGGGGATAAAGTCTCCCGTCTTGATCCGGATGAGGTCGAGGGGCCGTTGGATGCCGTCGTAGATGGAGCTGACGAGCCCCGGTCCGAGCTCGACGCTCAGCGGCTTTCCGGTCAGGACGACCGGCTCGCCGGGCCCGATGCCCGTTGTGTCCTCATAGACCTGAATGAACGCCTGGTCCCCTCTGAGCTCGATGATCTCGCCGATCAGTCCCAGCTCTCCGATCTTGACCATATCGTACATCTTGGCCCCCAGGCAGCCCGAAGCGACGACGAGCGGTCCGGCGACGCGAATGATCCTGGCTTCACTCATTGTTTCCCTTTCCTCTGACCAAAGAGTCGGAACCCGTGGCCTTGACGGCCATTTCCCGCACCATCCTCTCAACCATGTCGGCCAAGTCCCGGTGGTCGGAGTATCCCAAGACCACGGGACAGAACCGTCGGCCGATCTCCTCCCTCTCCTCTTTCAAAACATCCAGCCAATCCTGATGGACGAGGCACAGGGCATAGTTCTCCTTAACGATCCGGGCCAAGATTCTCCTGGACTCATCAGCGCTCCGCGGCGAAAATGTCCGGACACCCAGCGCCCGCAAGCCGAAGACCAAATCGGCAGCGCCGATGATGGCCATCCGGTCGAACCTAGACATAGGTCTCACTGATCCTTTCCTGGAGGAGCTTCTCTGGAACCGAATTCATTTTTCCAATCCCGACCAGGCGGACGAGGGCGAGCTCTCGTCTTTTTGCCTGACCGTAGGCAAAGACAGGCTCCGGACCGAAGATGATGGACCGGGCCCGGCGGAGATCATTCATCAGGAAATCTTCGATCCCCCTTTCCAGGGGGACGAATGTTTCCCGTTCGCTGAGCGCCGCAAGCCCTTTCTCCCACAGCTCCCGGTAGGACGACGAACCCCGGATCTCGCCCAACTCTATGGAAGCGAGAGCGAAGCGGTCGATGAATTCCTTTTTCTGGATGAACCCGCCCTCGAGAAGCCGGGCCAGCAGCGTTTCCGCCGACAAGCCCTGATATCTTGCCCGGACGAAAATCTTGATATTCCCAAGGTCGATCCGGCGCCGGACATGATCCCGAAGAAACAAGGAGTTACTCTCCGCGGCCGCGGCCAGAGCCTGCTCCGGATGGGTGGCGTAGAGATAGACGTCGAGGACGTCCTTCTCCAGGATCAACTCGGCCATTTCACGTTTTAGGGCCTCTTCTTCTTTGTTCAAAACAGCATCGAGTTCGGCCGAATCGCGGACCCTGACCAGGGCTTCGGGATACCTTCCGGCATCATAGATGAGCTTGAGCGCCGCGGCGTGGTCGGGCATTTCCGCGGCCTCCTCAAAGACCACCCGCTGGACGAGGAACCTCTCCAAGGCCCGGACACGTCCGACGGAATAAATGTAATCAAGACGAGACGGTCGTTTCATCGGCTTTCTTCAGATCTTGAGAGCCTCCAGGATATCTCTCTCCAGCCGCGGGCGCAGCTCTTCGAGCAGCCTGTCCCGGTCAAAGGGCTCCTCCCTAGTGCCATCTTTGACCACGACCTGTCTTTTGAGCCGGATCTCATCCGGAGCCGTCTGGCTGAAAGCTTTCCTCAGCACCTCATCCAGAAGCTCTCTCTTTTGTCGAAGCAGAGAGATCTTCTTTTCCAGCCGGGCTTGGGCCATGACCTGATTGGCCTGAAGAGAGGCTTCCCTTTCGGTTTCCTTCAGGTAGGCGGCGGCTCCCTCGATCGCTTCCTTCTCAGCTGCAGTCCGGATGTCTGCGGCTTTTTTCCGGCTTTCCTGAACGATCCTGTCCGCTTCGGCTTTCCCCTCGGCAATGATTTTTTCGACGATGTGCTCTAAGCTCATGGCCCTGCCTTCACACTCTTCGAAGGATCAGAATTTCACACTGTTAAGCAACAGGACCGTGGTGAGCAGGCCCAGCACTGCATAGGTCTCCACCAGGGCCGCCAGAACAATCGGCTTGGCCAGGTCTTTCGGTTGCTTGGCCGTCATGTAGACACCGGTCGCGCAGACTTTGCCCTGATGGATGGCCGACAGCAAACCGACGAACGCCACCGGAAGACACGCGATCAGGATCTGCCATCCCTGATGAACCGTAGGAGTGGCCCTGGTGCCTGCCAGCAGTCCCAGCTTGAGGACAACCAAGAACCAGGTCAGGAATCCATAAATGCCCTGGGTGCCGGGGAGAGCGACAAGGAGGAGGAGGCTGCCGAATTTCTCCGGGTCCTCGCTCATGACGCCGCTGGCCGCCTGTCCGGCCAGACCGACACCGATCGCGGAGCCGCTGCCCGCAAACAGGAAGGCGATGGCCCCGCCCAAGATTGCTAAGGTCAACCCTAAGTCCATCGTTCTTACCTCCTACTCATTCTTCATTGGCCGACGATCTATTCAAACGAAATCGATATATCTTCCCTCCATCCGGAACGGCCGGAAGGGCTTCCCCCCGGGCTGGAAGAACCGGGTGAAGAATTCGACGAACTGGAGGCGCATCGAGTGGACGAACGCCCCGAGAAAGCTGATGGCCAGGTTGAATGTGTGCCCTCCGAGAAAGATCAGGCCGGCGAGCAGCCAGCCGAGCCAGGGGATGCCGAGCGCCGTGTGGGCGAGCGTGTTGACAACCATGGCGATCACACCCGTGGACAGCCCGAGGGCGAAGAGACGCGTGTAGGAAAGGATATCCCCCAGATACTTAGAAATGTCGTAGAGGCTGTAAAGCCCTCCGAAGAAGCGGGCGAAGGGATTCCGCTTGGGCACGGCGAAAAAGACGACTCCGGCCGCTCCGACGAGGGCCAAGATGCCGGCGATTTTCTGTTTGGTCAGCGCATAGACGATGAGCGCCGGTACGAGGAGCAGCCACCCGCCCTGGACGAGGATTGACTGGAGGTAATTCTTCTGTTTCAACCCGCTGATCAAGTTCAGAAACGTGCCCAGCCAGACCTGGATGAAACCCAGGGCGAGCGCCAGGATGATGAATTTCATCGAGTCGACGAGCGGGTCGATGAGGAGGAGCTTCCGGATGGGGAATCCGAACCAGCTTCCGACCAGGGTCCCGAGGATGATGTTCGATATTCCCAGGAGTAGCAAAAGCCTGACGAAAAGCAAGACATTGCCCTTGGGCTTGCCGAATTTAATGTAGAGGAGGCTCAACAGGGTGATCACAGCTCCGTAGCCCGCCTCGCTCAGGCACAATCCGACGAAGACGAAAAAAAACGGCGCCAGCGTAATCGTGGGGTCTATTGAACCTCGCCGGGGGAGGCCATAGAGAGTGGTGATGATCTCGAAGGGACGGACCGGCCGGGGATTATCCAGGATAACCGGAGGATCTTCCTCGGACAGGGGCGGACGCAGATATAGCTCGCTGGCTCCGGAGTACGGCTCCAGGGCCGACCGGAGCTTGGGCACGTCGGCGGCCCTGATCCAGCCTTCGAGATAAGCGACCTTTTCCGTCTCGCCAAGAAACCCGGAGGAGGCGATCTTCTGGCGTTCGTTGGAGAAGAGGTCGTAGAGCTGACCTAATTTTTCGCGCCGCTCAGTGAGCCCTTCTGATTCCCTGTCCAGCTCGACGATCCGGGCCTTGATCTTCTCGATCTCCCGGCGGCTGCTTTCGATGACATCCACGACCCTCATTCCATCCGCCGCTCTGTCTAGAATCGGGTCGGCGATATAGACAGGGCTGAACGGAAGGTCCTTAAGCCTTTCTTCGATGCGGCCCGTATCGGCTTCCAGAAAGAGGAGAAGAATCAGAAAGTGCCTCTTTTCCGCGCTGACAAATTGATGCCAGACGGGATTCTCGCCAGCCATCTTAAGGAACGGCTCTTCCTGGGAACGCGGGAGAGTTCCCAGCCTGAATTCCCAATCGCCGTCCGAACGGAAATGGGAGAGCGGAAGGTCCAGCTCGGCCAGGGTCAGGAGAAATTCAACCTCCTTCTCGAGCAGCTTGAGCCGGGAGAGAAGCTCCTGTTGTTCGGCCATAAGCCTCTCAATCTCCTCGAGGACCGGGAGATAAGAAAAGCTGCCGAGCTCCTCGCGGATTTCCGGGGTCAGCGTCGGCTTCTGCGCCATCAGCTTGTCCAGGAGTCCCTTTTTCTCCCGCTGAGAGAGAAAATCCAGGCCGTCTTTCAAGCGGCGGAGGAGCTGGTCTAAGGCCGAGCTTTCGACAGAAGGGAGGCTCAACCCGAAAGCCTCCCGCGGGACCTCCTCGAGCTGGACGATACCCGCTTGTTGGAGCGAGGCCAGGAGCGGCATTTTGATAGATGAATGGGCCAGGACGTGGACCTTCTCCATTCTGGAGATGCCCATGTCTCAGGCCGACTCCCCTCCCAGGAATTCGCGGATCTTCCGCCCGGCTTTTTTTACGGCTTCTTCAAAGGCGGCACCGGCCTGGCGCCGCAAGGCGGCTAGCTCCGCTTCAGTCTCGGCCCGGATAGCCTCGGCTTCCTTGCGCGCCTGTTCGAGGGTGGCCTTTTTCCGGGCGGCCGCTTCCTGCTGGGCTTCGGCAAGAGACTTTTGCTTAATCTTCTCAGCGGCCTCGGCCGCCTCCTTGGCGATTTGGACCGCGGTCTTCTCCCGGGCTTCCCGGACGACCGCCTTGGCTCGTTCTTCGGCCTCGCGGACCCTGCCCAGCGCTTCGAGGGCAGGGCTTTTTTGGGGGTCACCGTTCATTCCTGCATCCTCTTTTCATGGTCTTTTCGCTGCGCCCTTTTTCCCCGAACCGGAGGGCTCTCGGAGGATAAAAGAGCATGGTATTATAGCGGATATGCCCGAGTTTTCAAATACCAAGACTTCATGGTTGCCTATCGATGAACACCCCGGCGATCCACTCAAGGCAGGAAGGTGGCATAGAGGTAGTACGACCGCCGGTCCAACTTCTTTTTTCGCGCCTGGTCCTCCGCCGCGCGCGATTGCGATTGCCGGTCGGCCGGGAGGGTCTTGAAAAGGAGGAAGGCTCCGGCTCTGAGCAAATCCCCCACGGTCTCAACAGGCAACCTCCTTTCCAGGTGAAGGACGACTCCCGTCCCGGCGGCCGAAGCTTCCCGGGCCACCTCGTCCAAAACCGATGCGCCCTCAGCATCCCCGAGTGTCTCGTCAGAGAGATGAATCCATGCTCCAGCCCGGGCTAGGGCGGCAAGGCCGGATTCAGGGCGGCCGTGATGGTAATAGACAAGCCTCGTTCCGGCTTTTCGGCAAGCATCGGCCAGACCGGTCAGGCTGGTCAGATCACGCGGCCTTTCCCGGCTCGAAAGATGAACGTCGACTCGGCTCCGGCCGATTTCCCTGAGGAAGGCCCATGAAGAAGGGACGTCCGCTTCCCCTTCTGAAATGGTCCCCCGGTGGAGATAGGCGATGACGGCTTCTCCTCTGCAGCAAGCCTGGGCCAGGAGGTCCAGCTCAGCCCGGTTCGGTCTGGCATCATCCGAAGTGTAGACATCGGCTCCGGCCTCGGCCAGCCATTCGAGCTCGAAAACATTGAACCGACCGCTGTCAACCAGGCGAAGCCGGCCGCCGTTCCGCCGGCTTATTTTCGCGGCATCCAGGAAGGAGGTGAATTCGTCCTGGTCATCCCGCGTCGTGATCTCCAATCCCTGTTCGGCCCGGATGAGGAGATCTGATATCTCGGGCGCGTCTTGTTCGTTCATCGGGAGCCCTAGTATGTCAAAAACCCCTCCTCAAGTAAAGCCGATCCGGAACCAATAAACTCGCTCTGTCTCATTAAGGAATAACTTGGAAGTTATTCATAAAACCGAAAGAAGAATCTTCTCCGGCTCTTGAATACGCTTGAAAAAAGCGGCCGTCTTCTTTACCATCGGGTTCAGAATGATCAAGCGTTCGACTGCCCTGATCCTGTATTCCGGCGGGATCGATTCGACAACTGCCCTCTTCTTGGCGCTGAATTCTTACGAACAGGTTCAAGCGCTCAGCTTCGATTACGGCCAGCGGCACAAAATTGAACTGTCCCTGGCCCGACGATTGACGCGAAGGCTTCGCATCCCTCATGCGGTCCTCAAGGTCGACCTCCGCCAGGTCGGCGGCTCGGCCCTGACGGACGTCTCCATCCCCCTTCCCGGATTCCGGCCCTGCGAGAATTGTGCCGCCGACATCCCCGTCACTTATGTCCCCTTCCGGAACGGAATCTTCTTGTCTCTGGCTGCCGCTTGGGCGGAAGCCAGAGGATTCGCCGATATCGTCTGCGGGTTCAACGCCATCGACTCCCCCAACTACCCGGACACACGCGGGCCCTTTGTCCGGGCCATGGAGCGGGCGATCGACCGGGGAACCGGGGCCCGTTTAAAAGGTTGCCCGATCAGGATCATCACCCCCTTCCTCCGAATGAGGAAGTCCCAAATTATCCGGAAGGGACTCCGCTTGGGCGCGGATTATTCTTACTCCATTTCCTGTTATAGCGGAAACGAAGTCCCCTGTGGGCGTTGCTCCTCCTGCCAGTTCCGGCAGAGGGCCTGGCGGGAGGTCGGGACAACGGACCATCTCCTCGTCAGGTTGAGAAAGGAAGGGAAGCTATGAGTTGGAAACTCCGGGTCAGAGAAAAATTTCAGGCCGCCCACTTCCTCAAAGAATACCGGGGCAAGTGCGAGAAGGTCCACGGGCACACCTTCCAGGTCGAGGTCGCGGTTGAGGTCGAAGAGCTCGACCGGACCGGTATCGGTATCGACTTCACCCGGCTCAAGGCTAAGCTGGCCGAGGTCCTGCCTGACCATACGCTGCTCAACGAGGTCTATCGCTTCAATCCTTCGGCCGAGAATCTGGCCCGACACTTCTTCGGCGAGCTCAAAGAACATTTTCCGGTTATAGAAGTGACCGTCTGGGAATCCGAGGATGCCTGCGCCACCTACTCTGAGAATCTTTGAGATCTTTCCCTCCGTCCAGGGCGAGGGGATGCGCCAGGGAGAACCGACGGTCTTCGTCCGTCTGGCCGGCTGCGACAAGAGGTGTTCATTCTGCGACACGAAATACGCTTGGACGGGAGGCCGGCTGTTTTCCGCCGAAGAGGTGCTCGAAAAGACCCGCCGGCTCCGCGGGCGGTACCCGGCCCGCTGGGTTTGCCTAACTGGGGGAGAGCCGTTCATGCAGGACATTCGACTTCTGGTCCGGCTTCTCAAGCGCGATAACTGCCTGGTCCAGGTGGAGACCAACGGCATGCGGTTCTACTCTCTGGCCGCGGATTGGCTCACCATCTCGCCCAAGCCGAAAGACTACCTCGTCCGCCCTGAATTCCAGCGACTGGCCAAGGAAGTGAAGCTCGTGGCCGGCAGGGACTTGAGTCTGGCCGTCATCGGAAAAATGCGGGCCGTTTTCCCGCCCCGTGTCCCGATTATCCTCCAGCCCGAGTCCAACCGACGATGGAGCCAGAAACGGGCCCTCCGTCTACAGAGGGAAGCCCTCGGCGCCGGAATGGAAAACGTCCGGATTTCTATTCAGCTTCAGCGGGTTCTCCGAATCCGTTAGTCAAATATTCAGGCTGAGCATAGAAAAGACCGCTTGAAGTCAGAACAAATGAAAGGATGAAAGATGAGCAAAGCGCCTTTTCCTGTCCTGCGCAGAAGGGAATTTCTGTCGTCGGCATCGCTTTGGGCCACGGGCTGCTGTCTCCCCGGCTTATTCCCGGTTAGGGGATCCCTTCTCCAAACTGGATCGAAGCTCCCTGAAGAACTGACGGCGGCCGAACTCGAAGCCGTAAAAAAATCAACTATGGCCGGAGAGATCGATAACTATTTTGGCAAAGGGTTTAGCTGCGCGGAATCGCTCCTCATGGTGGGGCTCCGCCATCTCCGCCTGCCCGAAAACCTCGTCTGGGCGGCCGCGGGGTTCGGAGGGGGGATGCAGCACCGGGAAGCCTGCGGATTCCTGACGGCCGGCATCATGGACCTGGGCTTGGCGGCCGGACAGCTGAAAATGGAGCGGCCGGAAGCCAAGGAGTGGAGCCAGCAGAGAGTCAACGCCTACTGGTCCTGGTGGACGGCCCAAGCGCCCCTGCGGTGCGCGGACATCCGCAAGGAGGGGACGAACTCCAAGGTTTGCCGGCGACTCGGATTCCTGGCCGCCGCGGAAGTCGAAAAGCTGATCACCTCCTTCCAGGTTCCGGCCTAGAGACTGGGGATTTTCTTTTTTCTCCCGAACCAGCGGTCGCCGAAGCGGGTCAGGGAGAATCCCAGGAAGATGATCAGGGTTCCGATGACTTGGATTAGACCGATACTCTCTCCGAGAAAAAAATAGGCAAAAAAGACCGTGAAAACGGGCGTGATGTTGGCGTAGATGCCCGTCTTGGTGTTGCCCACCCGCCTTACTGAGGAATACCAAATGACGTAGCTCACGGCCACGGCAAAGACGGCCGAAAACAGGAGCATTGCCCAGCTTTGCATCGACACGGAACGCCAGGGCAGGGCAACCATCTCGCGGACGGTCAATGGAAGGTAAAAGAGCGTTCCGATAGCCAGGGTGAATGTGGTCAACTTCAGGGGCGACATCCTGTCCAGCAAGGGCTTGGAAAAGACCGTGTAAGCCGCCCAGAAGAGGTTCCCGAAGAGAATCAACAGGTCGCCCTGAAGGTTCCGGCTGGATAAGGAGACGGAGGCGGCTCCATTGAAGATGACGAGATAAAGCCCTAAAAAGGCCATCAGGATGCCCAGCCATCCGGCCCAGTGGATCCGCTCCCGGATGAAGACAGCGCTCATCAGGGCGATGAAGATGGGGGTCATGGTCATAACCAGGGAGGTTTTCGAAGCCGTGGTCCGGTGGATGCCGTTGATGAAAAAAAACTGGTAAAAGGTGTTGCCGACAATCCCCAGGACGGCGACCTTCCACAGGTCGGGCTTGGGGAGGCTAAGCTTTCCCTCCTTTTTCCACAGGAACAGAAGGAGCAGAACCGAGGCGATGGTCAGACGGGGTCCGTTGAAGCTCAGGGGGGTGAATTCGCGAAGGGCGATCTTGATGATCGAGAAATTGACCGCCCAGAGCAAGACGGCCAGCAACATAAAGAGGTCGGTGGCGCCGATGCGGGAAGAAGTCTCGTTATTCTGCGGATTGACGGGAGCGTGGATATCGAGCTTCGACAAAGGACTTGATCCCTCCTCTTGGGTTGAACTCCCCCGTGACCACGGCGTGAACCGGACGGCAGGCCCCGACGATGTCCTCCAGGATGCGGTTAACGACGTTCTCGTAAAAGATGCCCAGGTTCCTGTAGGCAATGATATAGTCCTTCAATGACTTGAGCTCCAGACAGGACCCCCCCGGCATGTAGCGGATGGTGATCACCCCGAAATCGGGCAGGCCCGTCTTGGGGCAGACCGAGGTGAACTCCGGGATCTCGATCTCGATCTCGTAGTCGGCGAACTGGTTGGGGAACGTCTCCAGGCGCGGCAACCGAGCTTTCAGCCCAGCTTTGGCCTCTTTTTCTCCGTATGCCTTAGGCTGAGCTTTTTTCATCCTGAACCTGAAG
>CAYOZW010000097.1:0-11164 GCA_964408495.1 uncultured Eubacteriales bacterium | reverse complement strand
CTCAGTCGTCGATGGACTTCCTCACCCAAGCCCTCGCCTCGGTCACAGCAGGTAGGTTCATCAGGCCGTTTTGGGTTTTAGGGAGCGGTTTTGCTTGGCCGAGAAGAGAGAAGCCGATCGAGGAGGCAGCCTGCGGCAAACCCGAAGAGACTGAGAGCGACGCCGTAAGGGACAGAGCCTGGCCATTGAGGAAGTGAGAGGGGCAGAACCTTCAGGGCAGAGAGAAACCCGAGCATGGCGAAGCCTCCTCCTAATAGGAGGCTGAATCCCCCCGCCAAGGGCCGTTTCTTCCGGAATATAAACATGGCCATCCCAGGCACGAAGAGGCCTTCGGCCATAATCTCGGAGGCCAGTCCGAGCGTCTGCAGGATGCTCTGAAACCGCGTGGCGATGCCAAAGGCCAGCAAAGCGACCACGAAAGTGGCCAGGCGTCCCGCCTTGACGGCCGCCGGAGAATCGGCCCTGGATTGATCTAAAAACTCGTAGTAAATGTCCCGGGTCAAGGTCAGAGCGCCTGTGTTTATGGCCGTATCCATGGTCGACAGGACGGCCGCGATGACCGCGACGAACAGCAGCCCTCCACCCAACATCCCGATTTTTGAAGAGATGATCTCGGAAATCAAAGGAGAGGAGAAGGTCCGTCCGGAAAAAATGGGCAGGGAGCGCATGCCGATGAATACGACCAGGCCATAAAGAAAGACAAATGCGGCGGCGGCGGCCACTAATCCCCTCCTGGCTTTTCGGACGGATCCTGCCGCTTGAATCCTCTGCCAGGCGATCGGCGAGATCGTCCAAGCCAGGAAGAAGGACAGGGCGATGAGCGCGTTCTTCTGTCCGTCCCGGAAGAAGTCAAGATAACCCGATCTGTCTGTCTGGCTGAGCATCTCAGCGACGGCTCCGGCCGGAGAATTCCGGGTAACATAGATGGATAGCCCGGCCATCCCCACGCCAAGCAAAAGGCACTGCAGAACATCTGTGGCGATCACCGAAAAGAGGCCGCCCCTGATGAGGTAGATGAGGACGACAGTCGTTCCCAATCCCAGGCTCCAGACAGAAGACAACCCCAGAAAGGGTTTCAGGAATTGGCCGAGAGCGACCATCTGGGAAGATGCCAATACGATCATATACCAGAGAATGAGGAAGGAAGCGAAGTGACGGACCGTCCTGCCATAGCGGGCCTCAATGAGGCCGGGCAGCGTCTGCACATCCAGCCGGCGAATGGGGCCGGCCAGGAAGGCGGCGAGGAAGATGACCGTCGCCGCCGCCGGAACGCCGACCAGCCAGAGCGCGCTTACGCCGGCGCGATAGGCCTCGTCTGTGGTGACGAGGATAGAGGTCGCTCCAAACCAGGAGGCGGTCAAGGAGAGGAAGACGAGAGGAGCCGAAAGGGAGCGGGAAGCCAGGAAAAATCCGTCCAGGTCCTTCAGCCGCCGCGAATACTTCAGGCCGACCCCGAGAAGGATGGCCAGGTAGCCGGCGAGGACGAGGAAAGCCTCCGGGCGCATGGCTGCATTTATAGCAGAAACATTCCGGCCGGTAAAACCGTCCGCCTTTCCGGCGGAGGCACTTGGGTTATTGACCCTCCTCCGCCACTTCTGAAAACCCTCCCATGCGTTGACTTTATCTTGGACCACCGATAGAATGGCTATGATTGATATAAGCAAAAAAGACAATGGCTAAACGCATCCTGGTCATCGATGATGACAGCGTCACCCGAACGCTCTTAGAGAAGACGATCCAGAAGGCCGGTTTTGAGGTTTCTACCGCAGCAGACGGGCTGAAGGGATTCGACCTCATTCAGACGACAAGGCCGGAGGTGGTTATCCTTGACATGCTGCTCCCGAAGGTGCATGGCCTCGAGGTCTGTGCAAGAATCCGGCGGGATCCTCTCCTCGACGACGTGAGAATAATCCTGATGTCGGCCGTTTACAAGACGTCCTCTTTCCGCTCGGATATTGAGAAAAGCGGAGCCGATTATTTCATCGACAAGCCGTTGAACATCTCTAAGTTGGTTGAGCTCATAAACAAAATCACATCCAAACCCGAGGGAACAATCCCCTGAAGGGGATCAATCCAAGACGACCGTCAAAACAGTCTGCTTGCGGTTGAACTGGGCCTGGCCGAACAGGTTCGGTGACATGTTATAGACGATATTCCCAAGCGCCAGGTTGGTGAATCGTATCCTGAGGGCGATTGTATAACCCCGTCTTTCGATAACGTCCGCGGCTTTGTTGGATAGGTTGGTGAAAGCGTAGCTGGTTTTCCAGCCCGGAAGGTCAAAGAGCGTCCCCGGAGGGAGGGTAGCCTGGAGCTCTTTGGGCACGACACCCCAGGCTCTGTTTTTCGGCCAGACGCCCTTTTCGTTGTAGTAGGTCACGGCCACCGTTCGGATCGTCGTCATATCCATGGCGATCTTGGCCCCGCGCGCCTTGTAGACGACCCGCATGACATTGGGAATGAATATCGAGAGCAGGATTCCCAGGATGGCGACGACGAGAAGGAGCTCGATCAGCGAGAAACCCTTTTTATGGTTGATCATTTGATCCGGTCCGAGTCCTTTGAAGAATCGTAGCGATATTCCGCCTGGCCGTCATTATAGACGAGAAGAAAAGAGCCGTCGCCCGATCTCTGGTAGAGCAGGTGAGGAGAGAATTTCATGTCCTCGATGGACTCAGGATACTTGCCCCATTCGTTTTTGTATTCTTCGATATCGATGCAGAGCGTATCGAATTCGGTCAGGGCTTTTTCCGGCGTGAGGCTTTCCTGGGGAGAAGGGGGGACAATGAGAGCGCGATTGAGATAAAGGTTGAAAGCGCTGGCGATAAGCAGCGCGGCCAAAAGGCTGAAATAAATCCTTTTCTTCCGCATGGAAAGCGGCTCCCTCTCCAGCTCGTCTTTCCGGCTCCTGGCCAGGGCCCGCCGTTCTCGCCTCTTCCGCTTTTTCTCTTCGATCTCTTCGAAGTGTTTCTCTCTGTCTAGCTTTTTTATTTCCATAGCATCAAGATCGCTTGCGCATCCGGCACCATTTTATTGGAAATGGCCTACCGGACTCATAACACATCGCCTTTGGATCCGTCAAGGAAATTCTCAGCTGACCATCGCTGGTCGCATTTTGAACGACGGCCAAGTTTCCCTTTGAGAAGACGGCCTTTTTCCAATATAATCTTTGGGGATGAACCGGACAAATCGATACCGCTTTTCCGCCGCAGCAGGCATGATTCTCTGGCTTTCCCTCGGGACGGACGCAACGAACCAGGTCTCCCCTCAGGAAGCCGCCAGGAACATCGAGAAAGCCTTCGCCGCGCTCCGCTCCCTTCAGGCCGAATTCGAACAAACCTACTATTCCGCTTCACTGGCGACGCCGCTTCTTGAGAAGGGCAAGCTTTTCCTTCAAAAGCCCGATATGATGCGCTGGGAATACCTCGAGCCGGAGCGCAACATCTATCTTTATAAGGAAGGGATTTCGCTCGCCTATTTCCCCGAGGACAACCAGCTCTTTCGGCACGCGCTGTCTCCTGAGGAGAAGAATTGGGCTGTCTTCTCTCTGCTCGCGGGAAGAGCCAAGATCATCGAGACCTACACCGTCGAGGCGGCCGAGTTCCCCACCGACAAAAAGGCCTCTGTTCAGCTAAAGCTCATCCCCCTGGAAGAAGGGGAACTCTCCTACATCCTGATCGAGGCTGACCCCCGGACCTGGCTACTCGAGAAAGCCGTTTTCCTGGATTGGGCGGGAAACAAGCAGGAGTTCCGTTTCCGCGCGTTCAAGCTCAATCCCCGCCTCGATGCCCGGCTGTTCGAGCTTGAGGTTCCCCCCGACTGTGAGGTTATCGAAGACCTCCCGCCGGTGAAAAACAACTAAACTATTTGCGGAGACTTCCGTAATAATCCTTGAGGACAGGTTGTCCTCGATGAATGAAGAAAAAGACCAGGATCTCGTCAAGCGCACCCTTCGAGGAGATAAGAAGGCTTTTGAGATGATTGTCAGGAAATACCAGCAGCCACTGCTCGGCTACGTCAGCCGGATGGTCGGGCAAAGGGAGATGGCCCTCGATTTCACCCAGGATATCTTCGTCAAGGCTTACGCCTCCCTCCGGACCTATGAGCCCCGGTACAAGTTCAGCACTTGGCTGTTCAAGATCGCCTCGAATCTGGTCATCGACCACTGGAGGAAAAAGAAAATCCCCTCGTTTTCTCTGAGCGAACCCCTCGGCCGGGACGACGACGGCCTAACCCTCGAAATCCCCGATGATGAACCCTCGGTCCCCAGGACGTTCGAACTGGCGGAAGTCCGACGGAAAGTCGAAACGGCCATGGAAAGACTGCCCGGCTCGCTGCGCGAGCTCTTCGTCTGGCGGCACATCAACGAACTGAGCTACGAAGAGATGGCCGAGATCAAGGGCCTTCCCATCGGAACCGTCAAGAACCGGGTTTTCCAGGCCAAGGAGATGATCCGGCGGCTGCTGGAGGAGACGCCATGAGCTGTCTTACGATCAGCGACCTCTATGACTATCTCGAAGAAGGCCTTTCTCCGGAGCGGATGAACGAGACCAGTGAACACCTGCGCAGCTGCCGGAGATGTCGAAGGGCCGTCGAAGAACGGAAGCTCATCGCCGAAGCCGCCTCCAGCCTGCCCCCGTTCGAGGTCCCGGAGGACTTCCCGGAGCGCGTCATGTCCCGGATCTCCCGGCCGAGGGTGCCCGGCTCGGGCTGGCTCATCGGCCTGATCTCGGGTTCTTCTCTGCTGACCTTGATCTCGGTCCTATTGATCGCCTCGGGAAGGAACGCTCTGGAATTCTTCAAGGGTGCCAGTCAGACCTTCTGGGAATCGGCCAAAAACGCCGCCGTGTTCACGGCCAAGCTGGCCTCTCTCGTGTCGATCATCGGGAGGACCCTCCGCTCTCTGCTCGAGGCCGGCGGCAAGAGCCTGTCCGTTCTGACGTCACTCCTCCATCCGGGCGTCCAGATTTTTATCCTTGTCCTGGCCCTGGGCATTCTGGCCAGCCTTTTTTACGGACTGCGCAAGAAGCTCTCCATCGGAGATTAGCCATGAGGAATAGAACCTTATTGGTTTTCCTGACGTTGTTTTTTGTCGGAATCCTGCTCCCGCTCCGCGGCGGCGAACAGATCGGCCTTAAAGAGGATATCTATGTCGCCAAGGATGAAGTCCAGGATAATATCATATCCTTCGGCGGCCATATCACCGTCGAAGGCCGGGTCAAAAAGAGCATCATCGCCTTCGGCGGGTCGATCACCCTGAGCGGCGAGGTCGAGGACTCCGTCGTCGGTATCGGGACGGCCATTAAGCTCAAGTCGTCCGCCGTGATCAAGGGCGATGCCGCTTCACTGGGCGGGACGCTGGAGAAGGAAGACGGCTGCGTTATCAAAGGGGACACCATCTATTTTAAGGGAGGCAAAGATCTCCGCCGGCTTTTGAGCGGCGGCATCCTGACCTTCCCCCTGATGCCGATCCTCTTGATCATCAAGCTGATCGGCTTTTTCATCTGGCTGTTCATCGCCCTGGTCGTCGCCGCCCTTTTCCCGCGTCAGCTGGCCCTCGCTTCTTCCCAGATCCGGACCGCCTTTTGGCCGGTCGTGGCGACGGGGATTGTCGCTTTCATCCTATTCTCCGGCCTGATCATCGTTTTCGCCTTTCTCTCCCTCGTCCTTATCGGGATCCCGTTCCTGCTGCTTTTGGCGGCCTTCGGCCTGTTCGTCAAGATATTCGGACAGGTGACTCTCTTCTACTTCGTCGGGGAGAGTCTCGGCAGGTCACCCAAGCGCCGCAACCCGGCCCCGCTGGCGGCGGTCGTCGTCGGGCTCCTCATCATTAGCCTGATCAAGTTCATCCCCATATTGGGATTTCTCTTCTCATTCTGCCTGAGCATCATCGGCTGGGGGGTGACCATCCGGACGAAGTTCGGAACAACTGAGAACTGGTTGAAAAGAAAGGCCTAAGAAAGCAGGGAGGCTGGATCGGGAGATCCGGGGTCAGCGTTCGAGGATCTCTTTTTCCTTGGCGGCGGCGATCTCTTCGATCTTCTTGGAATAGTCGTCGATGACCTTCTGAAGCTGCTCCAGACCGTTGAACTTCTCGTCTTCGCTGATCTTCTTGTCCTTCTCGAACTGCTCGATCTCGTCCTTGGTCTCGCGGCGCATATTCCGGAGGGCAGTCTTCTCGTCCTCGAGCATCCTCTTGATCTTCTTGGCCATCTCCTGGCGTCTCTCATCATCGAGGGGCGGGATCGGCACCTTAAGCGTCTTCCCGTCATTGATGGGATTGAGCCCCAAGTCGGCCGCGCGAATGGCTTTGTCGACGATCTCGAGAAGCGAAGGATCCCAGGGCTGGATGGTGATCAATGTCGGGTCCGGGATGCCCAGGCTGGCCAGCTGATTGACCGGGGTCAGCGTCCCGTAGTACTCGACCTTGATATCTTCAAAAAGGCTCAGGTTGGCCCGGCCGGTCCGCAGCTTGCTGAGCTCCTTGCGGAAGTGTTCGGCCGAAACCTTCATCTTGGCTTCAAGAGCGCGCAGCGCGTCCTTGACCATGCCTCCCCTCCTTTAATGGACCAGAGTCCCGATTTTCTCGCCCTGCACGGCTCTCTTGATGTTGCCGTGTTTATTGAGGTTGAAGACCACGATGGGCACGTGATTGTCTTTGCACAAGGATATGGCCGTCGTATCCATGACTTTGAGGCCCTTCTTGATAACGTCGAGATAGCGGATGGTACTGAATTTTTTGGCTTTTTTGTCGAGCATCGGGTCGGCGCTGTACACTCCGTCCACCTTGGTGGCCTTCATGATCACCTCGGCCTTGATTTCTAGCGCTCTGAGAGCCGCCGCGGTGTCAGTGGTGAAGTAGGGGCTGCCGATCCCGGCGCTGAAGACGACGACCCGGTCCTTTTCCAGGTGGCGGATGACCCGGCGGCGGATAAAGGGCTCAGCCAGGGCTTTGATTTCTATGGCCGAGACATGGCGGCAGATGATGCCCACCGTCTCCAGTGCTTCCTGAAGGGCGATGCCGTTGATAACTGTGGCCAGCAGACCCATCTGGTCGGCGGCCGCCCTGTCCATGCCCGCCTCGGTGCCTCGGATACCGCGGAAGATGTTCCCCCCGCCGATCATTATGGCCACCTGGACGCCCATCTCACGAACCTCTTTGATTTCTTGGGCGATGGCCAGCGCCTTCTCGAGATCGATCCCGTAGGAGTGTTTGCCGAGCAGGGATTCCCCTGAGAGTTTCAGAAGAACCCGCGAGTAAAGTGGCTTTTGGCGAGCCATCAGACTATCAGTTCTTGCCCAGTTCAAACCGGGCGAAGCGTCGCACCTTGATGTTCTCCCCGAACTTGGCAATGAAGGACGTGATGAGCTGCTGAACCGTAGTTTTATCGTCTTTTATATAGGGCTGGTCCAAGAGGCAGACCTCTCCGAAGAATTTTTTGAGCTTGCCTTCGACGATTTTCTCGATGATCTGGGGCGGCTTCTTGGTGTCCTTGAGCTGCCCGCGGATGATCTCCTTCTCCTGTTCCAACTCGGCCTCTGGAATGTCGGTCGAAGAGACGAAGCGCGGATTGGAGGCCGCGATCTGCAGTGCGATGTTCTTGGCTAGCCCCTTGAAATCTTCGTTCCGGGCGACGAAGTCCGATTCGCAATTGACCTCGACCAACACCCCAAGCTTGCCTTCCATATGGATATAGGAATAGACAATTCCCTGAGAGGCCTCCCGATCCATCCGTTCCTGGGCGCGGGCGGCTCCCTTCTTGCGGAGACAGGCGATAGCTTTCTCGATGTCGCCCTGGCTCTCGGCCAGAGCCTCCTTACATCCCATCACTCCGATCCCCGTCCTCTGCCGGAGCTCCTTGACCATTTCCGCGGTGATTTCCATCATGCTCTCCTTGCCGGACATCGAGGTTCAGCCTCTCTTAACCTCAGGTGCCTCATCTCCCGGGGCAGCCTCTCCCCCGGGGACGTCTTCCTCTTCCGCTTTAGCAGCTTCCATCTCCTTCTCCAGCCGGCTCTTCTTCCCCTCGTTTACCGCCTCGGCAACCTTGGAAGTGAACAGTTCGATAGCCCGCACGGCATCATCGTTGCCGGGGATGGGATAGTCGATGTTCTCGGGATCGCCGTTGGTATCGACAACGGCGACGATAGGGATACCCAGCTTTTGGGCTTCCATAATGGCAATCTCCTCTTTAGCCGAGTCGATCACGAAGAGGACGCCGGGCAGGCTGACCATCTTCCTCATCCCTCCCAGGGTCTTGGACAGCTTGCGGTGGAGCTTTTCCATCTTGGATTGGTCCTTCTTAGAAAGAAGCTCCCAGCGGCCGTCGTCCTTCATCTCGTCGAGTTCGACCAGCTTTTCGACGCTTCCCCGGACGACTCCGAAGTTCGTCAGCAGGCCGCCCAGCCAGCGCTGATTGACGTAGCTGCACTCGCACCGGCTGGCCGTGTCTCGGACGATGTCCTGGGCCTGCTTCTTCGTCCCGACAAAGAGGATGTCCTTGTCACCCTCGGACACCCCGCGGACGAACTGGAGCGCCTCTTTGAAGATCTTGATTGTCTTCTGCAGGTCGATGATGTAGATCCCGTTGCGCTGACCAAAGATATATTCCTTCATCTTGGGATTCCAGCGCTTGGTCTGATGGCCAAAGTGAACCCCGGCCTCTAAGAGCTCTTTCATTGTGACGGAAACCAACTTCGATCCCTCCCTTACCGTTTGTGATACTGCGGCGCTTTTCTCGCGCCCAACAGTCCGTACTTCTTTCGTTCTTTGATCCGGGAATCCCGCGTCAGGAAGCCGGCGTCTTTCAGGGTCGGCTTGAGCTCACGGTTGAACTCTACCAGCGCCCGGGCAATGCCCAGCCGGATGGCTTCGGCCTGGCCTTTCAGGCCTCCCCCGCTGACCCGCATGAAAATATCGAACTTGCTTTCGGTATCGGTCAGCTGGAGCGGCTGACGGATGGTGTATTTATGCGAATCGAGATGAAAATATTCGGCGAATGGACGGGGCCGCTTGTCGACGATGAGGGTGATATCCCCCTTCCCGGAACGCAGGAAAACCCTGGCCACCGATGTCTTTCTTTTTCCCGTGCCGTAGTACTGGATCAAACTCAAGAGCGCCTCCTAAAACTGGTATTCCCTGGGTTTCTGGGCTTCATGTGGATGCTGGGACCCGCGGTAGACCTTGAGCTTCTTAAAGACCTGCCGGCCGAGCTTGTTCTTAGGGATCATTCCCCTGACCGCCCGGCGGATGACTTCCTCAGGCTTGTCCTCGAGGAGATCCTTGAGCCTCTCGCTCTTCAGGCCGCCGGGATATTGCGAGTGAGAAAAATACGTCTTCTCTTCGCGCTTCCTGCCGGTGACCCTGATCTTCTCGGCGTTGATCACGACGACGAAATCGCCGGTATCGCAAAAATAAGCAAACTCCGGTTTATTCTTGCCGCGCAAGAGGATGGCCACTTCGGTGGCTAGGCGTCCCAAAACTCTCCCTTCGGCGTTGACCAGCCACCATCGTTTCTCCAGATCATCCTTTTTTGGGACAAAAGTTTTCATCACTATTTTCCTCAGAGATAAGGATTCGGCCAAAACAATCAATAAATGATGCCATACAATACAAGATATCGGGCCAATTGTCAATCTCGGGAGCCCGGCCGAAAGCCCCCCAAGTGCGTGAAAATCGAGTGAGTTAGGCGGTTCGGCGGCGTCCCGAGATCACTTTGATGAGCCCGATGCCCACGAGGAAACCGCCGATGTGGGCGAACCAGGCCACCCCGCCTCCAAGCCCGACGTTCAAGAGTTGGAGCACAAACCAGAAGCCGAGGACGTAGGCCGCCGGGATGGCCACGACACGGATAATGAAGAAGAGGAATACCAAGGTTAGCACTCTGGCCGCAGGATAGAGGATGAGGTAGGCCCCCAGGACACCGGCGATAGCCCCGCTCGCCCCGATCATGGGGATACGGGAGTTGGGGCTGAAAACGACCTGGACGAAGGTGGCGCCCAGGCCGGACAGGAAATAGAACAGGATGAACCGGAGGGGGCCCAGATAATCCTCTATGTTGTTCCCGAAGATCCAGAGAAAAAGCATGTTTCCGAACAGATGGAAAAGACTTCCGTGGAGGAACATGGCCGCAAAGAGGGTTAGCGGAGGGGACAGCCGAAGCCCCTCGGCCAGGCTCCGGAAATGGCTGATCTCGTAGGGAACAACACCCATCCGCATCACATGATAGCTCAAGCCCTGGGGGGAAATGACCTGGTAGATGAATATTCCGGTGTTCAGGACGATGAGCAGAATGGTGACGGCGGGAAAACGGCGCGTTGGGTTTTCATCCCGGAGCGGGATAAACATCTATCCGCCGGCAGACAACTAGACCTCTTGAGGCGGGGAAAGGAGAAACAAAACCGCGGTTCTTACCCGACCTTCTTGAGCTCGTCCTCCAGCTTCTTCTTCTCGGCGGCGCGCTTGCGCATATCATTCCACCGCTCCATGGCGCGGTCGGCTTCGGCCTTGTACCGGGCTTCCTTTTCGGGCTCGAGTTTGATCAACACACTCTGATAGAGAACGCTCAGCCAGCTATAGGGCTCTGGGTAGTCCGGGTCGAGTTCGTTGGCTTTCTCCAGCGCCTGGAGGGCTTCTTGGGCCGTCCTCATCCGGACGGAGGCGGGCAGGTTCTGAAAGCGATAGGAGCGCGACCAGCGGTTGACCCCCTTGGCCAGCCAGGCCTCGGGGTTGTTGGGGTCTAGGGCGATGCGCCTATCCCAGTATTCGGCGGCATGATCGTAGGCTTCAGGCGTGGGAGCCAGGTTCTCGAAGTAGTTGGCGAGATAAGCATAGCCCTGGGGATTCTCCGGGTCGAGTTCGACCCGACGCATGTACATCGATTCGGCCTTGGAGCGCAAGGCTTCGTTCTCAGTAGCATATCTTTTGTAGAACTCGGCGACGACGTAATAGTTGCCCATGTTGCCGGGCTCGAGCTCCAGAATCCGGAGGTATAGCTTCTCCGCTTCTTCGAAGTTCTTCAGCTTGTCGTACATGTCGCCCAAGGAGAAGATGATCTCCTTGTTATCGGGTTCGGTCTCGTAAGCTTTCTTGAAGGCGTCCAGTGCTTTGTCGGCAATTTCCTGGTTCTCGGGCGTATCCACCCCGATTTTGTAAAGGCTCTTATAG
>CAYOZW010000096.1:0-11369 GCA_964408495.1 uncultured Eubacteriales bacterium | reverse complement strand
ACGAGAATTATGTCTATGCCGATTTCAAAGATCGGGTGATGGGCAACTACCATTTCCTCCGCGCCATCCTGGACTATTGCTCCACGCACCTCGAGGAGATCAACAGGTTGGTGACCGAAGCCGATCGCAAGACAAGCCTCCGGGGGCTCAGGCCCGGGGATGACGACCAATTCTTCGTGGAATACGAGCTCGAGGCGCTCCCAAACCCGATCACGGTCCATGCCTACGAGACCGAGGTCATCCCCCAAGGTGAGGGACAGAGGCCGCGGATCCGGGTGACGGATAAGGTGAACGTTCTGACCATCCCCTATTATTCAGACTGGGTTGGAAAAAAGGGTATCCGATTTCCCTGCGCATATATCCTCGGTATCCCGGACTCGGACATCGTGGCCAAGCTCAGACAACACGGCCTGGTCGTGGAAAGGCTCAGCGAGGCCGCCACCCTCGAGGTCGAGGTCTGCAAGCTCAAAGATTTCAAATCGACGGAAAGGTCCTACCAGGGACACCACCTGAACCAGATGCAGGGAGAATATTCGGTTGAAAAAAGGGAATTCCCGCCCGGCACGATCATTATCCCGACCGCCCAACCGCTCGGCCGCCTGGCCGCCTATCTCCTCGAGCCGGAGAGTGACGACGGGCTTCTGGTTTGGAACTTTTTCGACCGTTATGTGGTCCCACAATGGAGCCGCGGCCTGCAGACTTATCCCGTTTACAAGCTGTTGACTCCGGTGAACCTCGCCAAAGAGGTCCTGAGGTAGCTATTTTTTTTTCTTCCGGGCGGCGACCAGGTACTTCCCGCAATTCTCACAGATGTAAATGTCGTTGCTGTCCTCGATAGCCGAGCTCATCTGGGTGGCGACCCTCATGTTGCAGCCCTGACAGGCTCCATCCCGGACCTCGGCTACGGCGAAATCGTATCTTTCCATCAGCTTATAGAAGCGGGTGAGCAACGCCTCGTCAAGCTCTTCCCGAATTAGCTCCGCATGCTTACGGAGCTCCCGGAGTTGATCCTTGGAGGCCCTCTTCTTTCGGAGCTCGATTTCCTGGAGCTTGGCGAGCAGGCTGGCTCGGCTGATGATCCGGTCCTCGTGGGGCATGATCAGCTCGATTTCGGATAGAATCTTAAAGAGCGCGTTCTTGTCCGCTGCTCCGAACAGCCTCTTCCGGAATTCCGGCTGCCTCAGAAAGCGGGCCAGCCCGGCGAACAGGTGATTGAACAGGCCCGGCAGCGTGGGATTCCAAACGACCAGGATGATGAGGTGAACTTTTTTCTTGTCGATGGAGTCGAAGTCAATGCCTTTTTGCGACCGTCCCACGGCGATAGCGATCTCCCCGCCCGTGTTAACGCGGGCGTGGGGCAGGGCGACGCTTTCTCCAATGGCCGTGGATTCCAGCTGTTCTCGGTCGATGAGACGGGTCAGGATAAGCTTTTTGTTCTTGATAAGCTTTTCTTTGGACAGAACGTCGAGGAGTTCCTCGATGGCGCGGACTTTATCCTTGGACTGAAGTTCGTAGATGACTTGAGATGGTTTGAGAAAGTCGGAAAAATGATGACTCTTCCGCAGGTGGGCCATGGACACGGTGGCATTATTCTATCATAAAAATGTCCACTGTAAAGTGGCTAGGCGCGAAAAAGGCGCTCCCGGATCAAGTCATGAGTCTGTTCAATCCCGGAGATCCGGGCACTTTCGGAAGCGAGTTCGACTCCGAAGCCGGCCGCCTCGACGGGATCGGCTCCGCTCGCCAGCAGGGCCGCCGTGCCCGCGCAGAAGATGTCTCCGCAGCCGGTGGTATCGACAACCTCCCCGGCCCTCGGCGAGGCAACCCTTCTGGTCGACCCTGGTATCATGACCAGCACACCCTCCGAGCCCAGGGTGATAAACACTCCTTTTAAGCCCAATTCAAGGGCCGTTTCTCCGAAATAGTCCAGGCGCTCCCGGGAAGGGACCCGCTCCGGCTCCCCGAGCATCGCGGCGACCTCCTTCAGATTCGCCTGAAGATAGGTTACTCCCTTCGCCCAGTCCCGCCATTCGGGCAGGGAGCGGTAGCGGCGCGGCTTATGGAGCTCCGGCGTTAGGACGAGAGAGTGAACGTCCAGCCAAATCGGGCACTCAGCCCGCCGGACGACCCGTTGCCAGTGCCGGAGAGTGAGGTCAAAACCGGAGTTGATGACCAGAATTAGAAAGCGGATCCGCGGCAGGTCGCTGAGCAGCCTGTCCGGCTGGAGCGGCGGGACGTGCGATTCCAGGACCTCAACCCTCTCCCCCTCTTCCGGATAGTGGAGAAAGACCCTGTTCCCCGGTCCGGGCACGATCCCTATCCCCGCGCTGTCACAGGTGGGCCAGCGGTCGATCAAGGATTTGACTTGGGGAAGGAGGTCCCGGCTGACATGAGAATAGAGGGCAACGTCCAGGCCCAATCCGCACAGCCCCGCAGCCTGATAGAGGACACCGCCCAGGCCCGATAGAACGCGTCCGGAAGCCTGGGTGATGACATCCTGGGTGATGGTTCCGACGAGGCCGAACTGTCGTCTTTCTTTCTCCAACATGGGCGGGACCGCACGCTGCCTTGAGGCCAAATCTTATGAAAGGCCGGCAGAAAAAGCAACTCGGATAGGATATAATAACTCGGGAGTCCGGATAGAATCGGCTCAAAGGAGGAAGTCATGAATTCCAAGGTCGGTCTCGCCTTCATGGCGGCGGTGGCCGCGGTCGCTCTGGTCGCACCGTCTAGAACGCAAGGAGGAATGGATATGACAAAGATCGAAAAGAAAACCTGTTTGGCGCCCGACGGTGTGACGATCGTCTATTCGGCGGCTGGGGCGGGCGGGCCGGCACTTCTCTTCATCCACGGCGGTCTGGCCGAGAGGAGCTTCTGGGAAGCGCAGCTTCAGGCCTTCGCCGGCAGCCACAGGACGATCGCCCTTGACCTGCCCGGGCACGGCGAATCGGGAGCCGACCGGAAAAAGTGGGGTCTTCCGGAGTTTGGGGCGGATGTTAAGGCCGTCGTCGAAGCCGAAAATTTGAACAAAGTTGTACTGATAGGGAACTCACTTGGCGGACCGGTGGCCATCGAGGCCGCTTTGCTCCTTCCGGGAAAGTCGGTGGGAGTCATCGGGGTGGATACGTTCCAGAGGATAGGCTACAAGATCACAGCAGAAGAGGTGCGCCAGAGGGCGGAAGCATTCCGTGATGATTATTCCGGCAGCGTGAAACAGATGGTCCGTTCCCTTTTTCACCAGGACGCCGACCCGGCGCTCATGGCCGACGCCGAAGGGCGGATGAGCCATACCCCCCCCGAGGTGGCCTACGAGATGTTCATGTCTATGGCCGGCTATGACCTCGGCGCCTCGGCTGGCAGGCTGAGCGTTCCGCTCCGGGCCATAAACGGCGACCTCTATCCGACCGACGTCCAGGAAGTTCGCGGGATCAAGGCCGATTTCGAGGTGGTCGTGCTGCCGCACATCGGGCATTACCCCATGCTGGAATGTCCGGTGGAGTTCAACCGTCGGCTGGCCGAGGTCGTCTCCGGACTTTCCAAGCCGGCTTCATAACTCCGACTTTCTGGACTCTGCATTACTTTTTCCCAATGCTCACAAACCCCGTCTTCTCGAGAAGGAGGATGTAGTTCTCCACTCCTTCCAAAGGGACGGGACCGTGCTCCGCCGAGACGGCGTTGCGGATGTCCAGGATGCTGCGCCGGCCGTCGATGAAGTTCCGGACTTCGAACTCCGCCCGGCCGATTCGGCATTTCTCCTCCTGGAACCGCTATTCTAGGGCTTCGCCGGGGGAAATGAAAGTGTCTTCTTGTCTTGGGCGATCTTCTTTTTTCTGTTATAATGCCCCCGGGGATAGGAGGCCGAGATGGAAGTCGCACTTCTCAAGAACATTATCCTGGCTTTGATCCTGCTCTGTGCCATCTGGATTTTCCGCATCATCGTCAAACGGGAATACGAGAATCTCATCCGGGCCGGACTCATCGTCGTCCTCCTCAGCGTCGTCTTCTTGTTCCTCCAGAAGACCCAATCCGAAACGATTACCTTCGGGGACGTCGGCGCCCAGATCCGAGAGACTTTCTTCCCGGAAAAGATGCCCAACTATATCTACCACAAGGAAGAGGACGTGACCGGGCGGCGTCGTTACACGCGTTACTATTTCGAGAGTCCCGGACCGGCCCTCTCTCTCACCCTTGACGCGAAGACACAATATTTCCACATCAAGAACGTCTATTCGGTGAACCGTATATTGGAGTATCTCGGACTTCCTAAGGTCAAAACGGCCGTTCCCGAGCTGGCCTCGCTGACCGGCTCGCGCAACGACATCACGCTCTATCGGTGGGAGGATTATCCGCTGGGGGTCCTGACGGTCGAGCGGGCTATCTGCCAGGACCGCGACCGACTCGATTCCTACCAATGCATCGTCAGCATCATGATCTCGCAGCGATAGCCAGAACAATCGCGATCAGCAGGAAATAGGCCCCCGCCAGGACGAGGAAGGCCCGGGGATTGACTTCTTTCTGTCCGTAAAATCCTCCCTCTCCGGGCTCGGGCAGGGGCGCGGGGTCCCAAGGCAGCCCGTAGCGATCACAGAGCCCTTTGATATAGAGCAGGTGGATGACCGGGACGCGGCGGGCGGCCATCTCGAAGATCATCCCCCGCCGCTCGCGAGGGGGGAAGTGAGAGAAATTGGCCAGCCCGGGAGTCACCTTGAGGATTTCAGAATCTGTCCCCATGCTGGCGTAGCCGCCCCCGACATTGATGAACGCCCGGATCTCCGCCCTGCCCGCCGCCATCCTGTAGAGCTGCAAGCGCTCTTCGACATTTTTCATGAGGTCGGGCTCGGACAAGAAAGGAAGACCGGTCTCGCCGGCAGCCCGGACAAGAAGCTCACGACCCTCCCGGCTCATGTCCCTGCCTTCATCACCGTCTCCGCCCAAGGAAAGGGCAATCGGTCCGGCTATCAGCAGTCCCGGCCTTTCCAGACAGCGGAGGATTTTCAGCCAGTGAAATCCGGGATTATTGGCCCCCCATTGGGATGCGCCCAGCGAACAGATCAGGAGGGGCCGGACGTCCATAGCCTGGGCGGCGCAGAGGGAGGCGATGACCAGGGCGGGAAAAGAACTCGAAGCGCCAATGGCGATGGTCTCTCTTTTGTTCACTCCCGCCTTGTGGAGGAAAAAGACGATGAGTCCGGCAAAATTCGGGTTGATCGTTGTCCGCTTGGCCTCCAGGTTCCCGAGGGAAGTCGTAATCGGCGAGGATTCGAGGCCGATGAGGCCCGTCCGATTGATGTCCCGTTGCGCGTCGATGGGAATGCCGGCGTTATTGCGGCAGTCTCGGACCGCAGCTAGGGCCTCTTTCATCGTCCGGGACGCCGTCAGCATTTCGTCCCGGATCTGGAGAGGTTTTCGAGCGATCGAGAAAGCGGCGGCCAAGAACAGGAAGCTCAAGAGGCCGAGAGCAAGGATTACTTTGGGTCTGTTTTTCAAGCCCATGATGTCACACTCAAAAAACGATCATGATCAAGTTGGAAATGAAATATGAGGCCACGGTCACGGTAACCAGCGAGGCAACTGTTGGGAAAAATCGTTGTCGTTCCAGGTTGTTGGCCAGAAGACCAGGGATGATGAAACCGATCACCTGGAATTCCGCCGGGGAGGCGATTAATTTCGGCGCGGCCAAGGCGCAAAGCTGGGCGAGCCCGGCGCCGATAAGAAGGATGATGACGAAGCGACGGCTGCCGAAGAGGATGAAATACCTGGCCAGAAGCTTGTATATCACCAGGGAAAGGCAGGCAACGGCGACCGTCGTCACCCCCTGGGCGGGATGGTCGAGAGTGAGCGCCAGGAAAGCGGGGACAATGATTCCCCCCGGATAGATACCCATGACCTCCTTGTAGAGGAGCGCCAAGGCCAAGCCGATGAAGATCGTCTCAAAATGCATGGGACCTCCCGATCTTTTGCCAGTGCTCGACCAATTCTCCTCCCATCCCGCCGATATTCCCCAGCCCGACGAGGACAGATGGGCCACCCTCCAGAGAAACGATCTGATGCGTTATGGAGGAGGCCGACCGCCCGAAAAGCGGGGTGAACAGGCGACGTCCGCCGGCTCTTTTTTTGATCCTCAAGGCATGCCCGTGGGCACCGACCAGATAGACCCTCCTGAATCCCGCAAAAAAACCCGTCTCCTGAGCTTCCAGCCACTGCCTTGTCCGGTCGCCCCGGTCGGAACGGAAGTTGAGGAGACCGACGAGCGGCCGGTCGCCCCGGGCGCCCCCCTCTCTGAGTTGGCCCAGGATAAGGCCGCTCGACTCGGGCTCGTTGGCCGCGAAGGCGCTCACCAGGATCCATGGTGCCGGCGGAGCGCCGAGGTCGGCCAGCCAGGCCTGGAAACTGCCGAAATCGGGTCCGGCCGAGGCCATCCCCCGCCGGGCAATTTCGGTTGGGACACCGAGGTGAGCCGTTACGGCCTCAGCCAGTCTTCTGTCCTGCTCGATAAACGAAGCCGCCCCCCCCTTTCCCACGCGGACGATCCTCGCCCGGACAGAAGCGGCCGCCCGTTCGAGGTCCGGATAGCCCTCTTTCTCCGGGACAAAAACGGTGGCCGCGGGGGGGATGGCAGAACCCAGGCTGCGGGCGATCTCCGGCTTTGTCCAGCCCATCTCTTCCCGGTGATCAAGCCGCACATTGGTCACGACCAGGATGTGAGGCCGGAGGAGACGCCGGGACTCGACAGCCAGACACTCGGGCTGGATGCTCATCATCTCGGCCACCAAGGCGCCGGCACCGAGGTCTGCGGCCGTCTTCAGTACCTTTTTCTGCTCCAGGACCATAGGGAGTCCTCTCCGGACGATTTCCAGCTCGCTGCCGTCGGGCAGGATGAGGACGGGTTTCGATCCGGTGGTTTTGGCCAGGACCGGGTATCCGGCCTCCTTGAGCACGGCGGCGATGAGCCGGGTCACGGTGGATTTCCCTCTCGTCCCGGTCACGGCGATCCGAAGGGGGATGCGCCGGGCCTGACGGTCGAGGGACCGCCGCTCCAGAAAGAGAAGGAAGCAATAAATCCCCAAACAAACGGCCGTGATAATAAGTCCTCGGATGGCCTGTCTCCTTTGCGGCGCCGGCTGAAAACCTGGTTTTGTATTATATCCGAATTCGCGGCCGTCTTTGAAATCAGTCGACGGAAAGAGCGCGGTTCGGGTGAAGCATGACGGCCCGCCTTTTTTCCGGGGGGTCCAGCGGCGCGTTGCGGAACCCTGCCGGGGCATCCTGGTACCAATAGAAGACGGTGGCGTAGTCCACCCAGCAGCCGCCTCGGTCGTTCGAAGCTTGGTGCTGTCCTCCCTCCAGGAATTCTTTGTGGCGATGCATATGCCTTTCCTGGCTCCAATTGATCCGCCACTTGAGAGATTCACGAAAGCGGATCGGCATGTGCGAATGGAAACGATAGATGGACAGGCTTGATGGCTGGCCGTCTTCTCCGAGCTCAACCAACGGCATCCCGGCGAGCCGACCGGCGAATGTCTTCCGAAAGCCCCAGCTGAAGGTGAACGAATCCTCGCTGCCAAGGTAATCCAGGGCCCGCTCCCTGCCGTCGATATCGACTTCGTTGTTCCCTTCCATGACGTAGTAATACCCCTTGAAGGCCGGGTCATCGGTGACCACGCTGAACTGCCGGCCGAGGAGATGTCCGGCCCCGGTCGTCTCGAAAAACGTCTCGGACGTGTCTTTGAGCAGACGGAATGTCGTCCTCCGAAAAGCAGCGTGGAAATACCCAAAGGATTCGTCCCAACGGGGGATTTTTTCCCACTCCACGTAGCTGTAGTTGGTCGCATCCTTGTCTGTGTCGTTACGCAGGAACACCCGTGCCCTTTTTTTAAACGGCATGACAAAATAACAATTGTAGCTCCAGGGGGCGCATTCGATGAGTTCGGCGCTGAAGTCCATGCTCCGGCCATTGCAGCCGTCACCGAAAAAATCCGCCAAAGGAGATATCACCGCCGGGGACTCGGCGTCATCGAACCAGACCTCCAGGACGATGCCGCGGGCAAAAACCTCCGCCGGATGGTGCCGGGTGGTATGGATGTGTCGGATGATCCCGGGCCCCGGCAGATCGGCCACCGTAATCCTCGCTCCCGCCTTGAGAGGTTCCAACCCAGGATAGCGGTCGAGGTTCCAGCCGCCGTTGGCAAAGCCGGTTTGAAGGTCGGTTCGGATTTTCGCCAATTGCCCCGAGTCCTCGCGACTGCCCCCTGAGCAGGCGGCCGCAACGATAAGGGAAACAAACAACCCTGTGAATTTTCGGGCGGGTCGTTTTGAGACTTTCATCATCATCCTCCTTCTCGCGTCTCCAAACCCATTTTTTTCTTCAAGATGCTTTATCTCCGTACACCGGAATTTTCATCTGCCGGCCGTCCTCGAGCGCCGACCTATGGGCGATGATCCCCGGTACAGTGTAGGCCACGGCCTCATAGACGTCGATAACGGGCTTTCTCTCCTCGATGAGCGCATCGATGAATTCGTGGGTGAGGAAAGTGTGTGATCCGTCGTGGCCGCTGGCATGCCGCAGAGGCGGCGGGAGCATATCCGTCTGCCACCACTCCGGCTGCTCGTATTTTTCAAATGGGGAGAGCTGGCGCTCAAAACCGGCATCGTCCCGTTCGGTCTGCGTTCCGGAGCGAACGATGACCGGGCCCAAACCGTTCGGATGGGGATCGTAGAAACTCATCCTCGTCCCGATCCACTGGCCACGCTCGCAGCCCCGGACCGCCGCGTTCCAGTAGACGGCCACTCGGAAAGAGTGTCCCTTGTTTGTCCTGAAGAAAGCCGTCTCGCTCCAAAACGGATTACGGTAAACATTGTCCTTGAGGATCGGGGAGTCGTCCCCCCAGCCGACGGAGGTGACCTCGGTCAGCCGCTCCCCTGTGACCCCGATAAGGTAAGAGGTGCAGTGGGTCGGATAGTGCATCGGCGGAAAGCCGTAGCGCCAGGTCCTGGTCCCATCCTTCTCCCAGAAGAGAACCTCCAGTCCGGGATGATGGTACTCGGCCTCGGAGTAGAAGACCTCGCCAAAATCGCCCTTTCGAAAGAAATTGCGGGCGCTGATGACCGACTGATGGTAATAGCTCGTTTCGGCCATCATGTAGGTGAGACCCGTCTTCTTCACGGTTTCGATGAGTTCCTCGCACTCCCCGACCGTCATCCCCGCGGGAACGGCGCAGATGACGTGCTTACCCGCCCGCAGCGCCGCCATGGAATGCCGGACATGGTCGGGGGCGCCGGTGAAGACCGCAACCGCATCGATGTTCTTGTCAAGGATCAGTTTCTCCAGCGACTCATAGGTCCGCCCGCACCGGTATGTGTCCGCCAGTCGTTTCCGCCTGTCGGGACGCAGGTCGCTGACCGCCTCGACAATACAGTCGGGGTGCTCGTGCCAGTAGAAATCGCAGCCGAAACCACCGCCCACAACGCCGATCCTGATTTTATTATCCGGTCTTTGAGATTCCCTTCTTCGGGGAAAGCGGCTGCGAGCCGAACCGGGAGAAAGGACAATCCCCAGGGCGGCCGCGCCGCCTCTCGTGAGAAAATCGCGCCTCGAGAGGCGGGACGACTGGCGGACGAAATTGTCCCCTTCCGTTTTTTTCTGTCCGGGACGAATCGCCTCGGATTGAGCGGTCATCTTCTCCCTCCTTCATCTGCGATGAGCACATCCTTCGGGCAAGAATATATCCACACCGGCATGTCCTGTCAAAGGGCCGTGGAGTGGCCGAAGGGAAGATGAGGGCAAAAGGTGGGGCTGATTTTTTCTCTTCGGGTCCGAGAGATCAAGAGACCGAAATATTCATTCGTGCCGGATCGAGTCCGCCGGGTCTGCCGCTGCCGACCGGACGGCCTTATAAGAGACCGTGACCAGCGCGATGATCAGGGCGAACAAGGCGGCCAGCCCCAGCGGCCAAATGCCGATTGTCGTCCTGTAGGCGAACCTCTGAAGCCACCGGCTCATGATCATCCAGGTCAGCGGCCAGGCGATGAGGTTGGCCAGGAGGACCCACCGCAGAAATTCACCGGTGAGCATCCCTGTGATCTCCGGGACCGAAGCGCCGAAGACCCTCCGGATCCCGATCTCGCGCGTCCTACGCTCGGCCGAGAACGAAGCCAGGCCGAAGAGCCCCAGGCAGGCGATCAAGATAGCCAGGAGGGAGGACAGGCCGAAGAGCCGGCCGAAACGCTTGTCCGCGTCGTACTGGCCGTTGAATTCATCGTCCAGGAAAGCATATTCCAGAGGCTGTCCGGGGAATAGTCCTTTCCAATTTTCAGCGATCGATGATAGCGCCGGTCCGATGGATGGCCCTTCAACCCTCAAGGAAAGGGAGTATCCCCTTCTGAAATACGTCTGGGGGAGCGGCATATAGATGACGGGTTCGATCTTCTCGCGAAGGGACTTATGGTGGTGGTTCTTGACCACGCCGACGACTTGGACAACGTCGCCCCCGAACCCTCCCAAGACGACCTTCTGGAGGAGCGCCTTCTCGGCGCTCTCGAATCCCAGAGTTTTCGCCATTTCTTCGTTGATGATGACGGCCTCTTTGTCCGCTGCGTATCCCCTGGAAAAGCTCCGGCCGCAGACGAGCGGGATGGAAAAAAACCGGAAGTAGTTGTCATCGATATCGATTATGAATGCCTGTTGGGCCTCCGCGGCCGCGGCGGACTGACGGCGGATGCCGCTGACCGCGTTGGAATACTCCCGGCCTGGGACGCTGGTCGAAACGGCGGCGTCATAGATGGTTGAGATGCCGGACAACTGGGTTCGAGCGACGGACGCCCTTTTCTCGGCCTCGGGCACCTGCGGGATTTTCAAGACCAACGTCCGGTCGAGATCGACGCCGATGTCCTGGTTCTGTACGTAAGCCAGCTGTTTCCCCACGATCAAGGTCGAAGCGATCAGCAGGATGGCGGTGGCAAACTGGAAAAGAACGAGGCCCTTCCTCAGGGCCGCTCCCTTAAGGACACCTTGGGCCGGACCGCGCAGGGCCAGGACCGGTCTGAAGGAAGACAGTATGAAGGCGGGATACAGTCCGGACAGGAGGGCTCCGGCCAGAATGGCCGCACCGATCCAGATCCAGCCGCCGCCTAGATCGGCCGGCGACAGGGACTTTCCCACCAAGCGGCTGAAAATGGGAAGGACGCCGAGGACGACGGTTAAAGCCAGAAGGAAAGCCAGGATGTTGAGAAACACCGATTCGAACAGGAACTGTCCGCTGAGCTGCCGGCGCCCGGCGCCCAGCGTCTTCCGGACACAGACCTCTTTTCCTCTCTGCAGGGACCGCGCCGTGGCCAGGTTGATGAAGTTCACCCAGGCGACAAGCAGGATG
>CAYOZW010000095.1:0-11510 GCA_964408495.1 uncultured Eubacteriales bacterium | reverse complement strand
CAGTGAGCAGCGCGAACGTTGGAGGGGAAAAAGCGTTGCTTTTTCCCCCCAAAAAGGCGATGGGAGAAAACGGGCGCGGTTTCGAGGCCACTGCCCCGAGTCTCTTATTGACAAACGGGAATCCTCTTTGTTATAAAGTCCTTCTTTATTCATTATAATACGGTCTTTTTTTTGATAGGAAGGAGTCATAAATATTTTTTCCGCGCCCGCTCCCGCTGTCGCCTCAAATGACCGGCGTCATCAAGGCCTCTTCCTGTCTTCCCCGACCTGCCGAAATTATCGAGCTGGGGGTATTCCTGAAGATCCGATCCCTTTCTGGAGGATACTGTGGAGACCATAAGCACCAAGGTCCGATCTGTCCTGACTAAACACGAGTTTCAGAAAAAGGCCCTGATTCCGATCCTCCAGGACATCCAGATCGAGTATAACTATCTTCCCGAGCTGGCGCTTCGGATCGTGGCCCATTCGCTCGAAATCCCTCTCGTCGATGTTGTCGGCGTGGCCACATTTTACCGGGGCTTCAGCTTGAAGCCCCGGGGAAAGCACGTGGTCACCGTCTGCGTGGGTACGGCCTGCCATGTCCGGGGAGGGCCCAAGATCCTTGCGGAGTTCCAGAAAAGGCTGGACCTCAATCCCGGGGAGACGTCGGCGGACGGCTTGTTTACCCTGGAGACAGTGGCTTGCCTCGGTTGTTGCGCCATCGGACCGGTGGTCGTGGTCGACGGTGATTACCATGCCCAGACGACGGTCCGCAAGGTCGAGAGCATCCTCAAAAAGTACCTCAAGAAAGAGAAGAAAAATGGACGTTCCAAGAAAGCTCGCCTCCACTAGGGATCTCAAAGCCCTCATCGCCGCGAACAAGACCGCGCGGGACTCGGAAAAAAGACCGGTCCTGACCGTCTCGGCAGGGACCTGTGGACAGGCCCGTGGATCCCTAAAGGTCATAGACGCCCTGCGGAAGACCCTCAAGAAGGAGAATCTCGAGGATAGGGTGAAAGTCAAAGTGACCGGCTGCCATGGGTTCTGTGAGGTCGAGCCCAACATCATCATCTATCCCCACGATATTTTCTACCAGAAGGTCGATGGCAAACGGGCCAAGGATATCATCAGCCAAACCATCCTCAACGACAAGGTCCTGGACGACCTCCTCTATATGGACCCGGCCACCCAGCAAAAGAGCGCCGCAGAGGGCGATATCCCCTTCTATAAAAAGCAGAAAAGGCTCGTCCTCGGGGACAATGCTCTGATCGACCCGACAGACATCGGCGATTACCTCTCCATCGGGGGATACGGCTCTCTGGCCAAGGCCCTGGAAACCCTGACCCCGGAGGAGGTCATCGCAGAGGTCAAGGCCTCGGGCCTCCGCGGCCGCGGCGGGGCCGGCTTTTTGACCGGCCTGAAATGGGAATTGGCCAGGAAGGCCAAGGGCGAGCTGAAGTATATCATCTGCAATGCCGACGAAGGGGACCCGGGCGCCTACATGGATCGCAGCCTGATGGAAGGAAACCCCCACCGTGTCCTTGAAGGCATGGTCATCGGCGCCTACGCCATCGGCGCTAAAGAGGGCTATGTCTACATCCGGGACGAATATCCCCTGGCCGTCGAGCATATCAGCCTGGCCATCCAGGCGGCCGAGCGTCTGGGATTGCTGGGCGAGGATATTCTGGGCACGGGGTTCTCATTCCATCTTCGCATTGCCAAGGGGGCGGGCGCCTTCGTTTGCGGCGAAGAAACCGCCTTGATCGCCTCGATCGAGGGCCGCGTCGGAGAACCCCGTCAGCGGCCGCCCTTCCCGGCGACGCGGGGACTCTGGCGGAAGCCCACGACAATCAACAACGTGGAGACCTGGGGGAATGTTCCAATCATCATCGACAAGGGAGCCGACTGGTACGCCGGCATCGGAACGGCCGGGAGCAAGGGGACCAAGATATTTTCCCTCGTCGGAAAGATCAATAACACGGGCCTGGTCGAAGTCCCGATGGGCATCACCCTGCGCGAGATCATTTTCGACATCGGCGGAGGCATTCCCGGCGGGAAGGAATTCAAAGCCGTCCAGACGGGCGGCCCCTCCGGCGGGTGCATCCCCAAGGACATGCTCGACCTTCCGATCGATTACGAGAGCCTGACCAAAGCCGGGTCGATCATGGGCTCGGGCGGCATGATCGTCATGGACGAGAAGACCTGCATGGTCGATGTCGCCAAGTACTTCCTCAATTTCCTTCGCGACGAATCCTGCGGCAAGTGCATCTCCTGCCGCGAAGGCACGCAACGGATGTGGGAGATCGTCAAAAACATCACCGACGGCAAAGGTACGCGGCAAGAGCTTGCCCTCCTCGAGGAACTGGCCGGGATCGTCAAGGACGCCTCTCTCTGCGGTCTCGGACAGACGGCTTCGAACCCTGTCTTGTCCACGCTTCGCTATTTCCGCCATGAATATGAAGCCCACATCGACAAGAAGAAATGTCCGGCCTTGGTCTGCCAGGAGATCGTCTCCTCGCCCTGCCAGTATGAGTGCCCGATCAGCCAGGAAGCCTCTGTTTATATCGCCCTGATCGCCAAGGGTCGCTTCGAGGATGCCTACCAGTTCATCGCGAAGGACAATCCGCTGCCCTCCATCTGCGGCCGCGTCTGCCATCATCCTTGTGAAAAAGTCTGCCGGGCTGGTGAGGCGGGCGACCCGATCGCCATCCGAGCCCTGAAGAGGTTTGTCACCGACTACGCGAGGGAGAAAGACCTCCACCCCTATTACGAGGCGGCCCCCCGGATCAAGGCCAAAGTCGCGATCATCGGAGCGGGACCGGCCGGGCTGACGGCCGCATATGACCTGGCCCTCAAGGGCTACCAGCCGACAATTTTCGACTCCCTGTCCGTTCCCGGCGGCTGGCTGGCCAAGGGCATTCCCGACCACCGGCTCCCCAGGAACATCCTCGAGCGGGATATCGAACACATCAAGAGCGCCGGTGTGAACATCCGGACAAATACCACTCTGGGCAAGGATTTCAGCCTGGACGACCTATTCGCTCAGGGTTTTAAGGCCGTCTTTATCGCAACCGGCGCTCATAAATCAATGAGACTGGGCATCGAGGGGGAAAACTCTGCGGGCGTCATCCAGGGAACGGAGCTGCTCAGGACCATCAACCTGGGAGAGAAAGTCACGCTCGGCGCCCGGGTTGGGATCGTCGGCGGCGGGAACGCGGCCATCGATGCGGCCCGCGTCGCCGTCCGAGATAAGAAAGTCAAAGAGGTCACTATCCTTTATCGAAGGACACGCCAGGAGATGCCCGCCTTCGCGGAAGAAATCGAAGCGGCCATCGAGGAGGGGGTGAAAATCCAGTTCTTGGTCACCCCCGTCAAGGTGCTTTCCGAGAGTGGCCGGGTGAAGGGCGTCCGCTGCATCCGCATGCGGCTCGGAGACATCGATGCCAGCGGCCGGCGAAGCCCGGTCCCGGTCGAGGGCTCCGAATTCACCGTGGACCTGGATACACTCGTCCCGGCCATCGGCGAGAGGGCGGACAGTTCCATCTTCACCCCCGAGGACAAACTGACCGTCTCTCAATGGGGGACTGTTGAGGTCGACACCGCCAACCTGTCGACAGGGCGGCGGGGTGTCTTTGCCGGCGGCGACGCGGTCACCGGGCCGGGAACGGTCGTCGAGGCCATGGCCGCCGGAAAACTGGCTGCCCGGATGATCGAAAAATACCTGGAAGGCGAAAGCCTGGACAGAGAGTACACGCTCACCCGTCCATCCATCTACATCGAGCCCGTGGAGCTGACCGAGGAGGAACTGGCCCGGACGAAGCGTCCCAAAATGCCGCGGCTCAGCCGGACCGCCCGAAAGAAGAACTTTAAAGAGGTAGAGCTGGGGTTGACCGAAGAGGCGGCGGTCGCCGAGGCCAGGCGCTGCCTCCGTTGCGAGCTCGAGACCGAAGAGGGAAAGAAAGCCATCGGGAGGGAAAAATGATCACCTTCAATATGAACGGCCTGGACGTTCAAGCCGAGGAAGGCTGGACGATCCTGGAGACGGCCAAGTTCTACGGCCTCGAAATTCCCACCCTCTGCTACAACGAAGGCTTGAGCCCCTATGGAGGGTGCCGTCTCTGCCTGGTGGAGATCGGTGTCGAGCCGAAGACCAAACTTGTTTCTTCCTGCACCTATCCCGCCGAAGAGGGCCTGGTCGTCCACACGGACACCAAGCGGGTCATCGAAGCGCGCCGGATGATGATTGAATTGATGCTTTCGGTGGCTCCTTTTTCCAAAACGATCCAGGATCTGGCGTCCCAGTTCGGCGTCACCAAGATGCGATTCACTCCCCGCAACGAGGAGTGTGTCCTCTGTGGTCTCTGCGTCCGGATGTGCGCCGAGCAGATGGACGGCCGGGCCATCGGTTTTCAGAACAGGGGCAATAAGAGGAAGATCTCCACACCGTTCGACGTCCGCTCGGAGGAATGCCGGCTCTGCGGCGGCTGCATGTACATCTGCCCGGCTTGTCAGTTGCGCTGCCAGGGCCCCGATGCCGAGACCGCGGTCTGCAACGCCTGCCTGACCATGGAGCCCACCTGTCTCGATGCTTATGATGAACTTCAGTGCTGGATGTACGACGCCGGACGGTGCGGGTCCTGCGTCCAGGAGACGCCGTCCGAGAAAGAGCCGGGATGAGGCAACAATGCACCCAAACGCTTCATATAAAATCGCGAACATGAGGAGGTAATCATGGCGTATACGAAACTCAATCGCAGCGCAGCCACTCTGACCAAGAACAGGACAGAAGGATCGATCAGCCCGTTCAGCGGGATGTGCGTCACCTGTGTGGACGGCTGCATCGGCATGTGCGAGATCGGCAAATCGGCCTACCGGGGAGCGGAGGTCCTTTATCCCCAACCGTTTGGCATCATCACAGCGGCCTCGGAGAAGGAATACCCCGTCGACCTCTCCCATTTCAGTATCATGGGGACGGCCGTCGGGGCCTATGGCGTCGAGGCGGACAGCGACAAGGCGACCTTCGAAAAGGTCAACGTCGAAACCGCCGTCGGCCGCGACAAGGGGATCAAGCTCAGGGTTCCTTTCGTTCTCGGCGGGATGGGCTCGACCAACGTCGCCAAACAGAACTGGGAGGGCTTGGCCATCGGAGCGGCCATCAGCGGCGTCATTCTGACCATCGGTGAGAACGTCTGTGCCATGGACGAGACCTCTGAGATCAAGAACGGGCGGATCGTCCGCTCGCCGGACATGGAGACGCGCATCGGTCTCTTCCAGAAGTGGCAGGACGGCTACGGCACGGTGGTCGTCCAGGCGAACGTGGAGGATACAAGGCTGGGAGTCCAGGAATATGTTATTGAAAAACTGGGGATCCAGGCGGTCGAGCTCAAGTGGGGACAGGGCGCCAAGGACATCGGCGGCGAGGTCAAAATCAAGAGGCTGGCCAAAGCCCAAGAGCTGAAAAGGAGAGGCTATATCGTCCTCCCCGACCCGGAAGACCCCAATGTGATTCAGGCCTTCGAAAAAGGGAGCTTCAAGGAGTTTGAGAGGCATTCCCGGCTGGGCATGGTCGAGGAAGAGAGTTTCATGAAAAGGGTCGAGGAACTCCGCCGGGCGGGCGCGAAATACGTCTTCCTGAAGACCGGCGCATACCGGCCCGCCGACCTGGCCCGGGCGGTGAAATTCGCTTCCAAAGCCAAGCTCGACATGCTGACCGTGGACGGAGCCGGCGGCGGAACGGGGATGAGCCCCTGGCGGATGATGAACGAGTGGGGCATCCCGAGTGTCGAGATCTGGTCTCTCACTTACCGATACGCCCATCATCTGGCTAAGGCCGGTGAATACCTGCCCGATATCGTCTTCGCCGGAGGAATCACCTTCGAAGACCAGATCTTCAAAGCCCTAGCCCTGGGAGCGCCCTATGTCAAGGCAGTGGGTATGGCCAGGGGTCCGATGGCCGCGACCATGGTCGGCAAGACTATCGGCAAACGCATCCATGAAGGCCAGATCCCGGTTTACGTCGAGCGGTTTGGGTCGAGCGCCGAAGAGATCTTCGTCACGGCTCCCGAGTTAAAACAGAAATACGGGGAGAAATTCAACGAGCTCCCGACCGGAGCGATGGGCCTTTACTCCTATTTCAAACGCCTGAGCCAGGGTACCCGTCAGCTCATGGCCGGAAACCGGAAGTTTTCCCTCGGCTACATCACCCGCGACGACATCGCCGCCCTGACCCAGGATGCCGCCAACATCAGCGGCATCCCTTACATCCTCGATGTCGATAAAGAGGAAGTCGAGAAGATCCTAAAGAGTTGATCTCCCGCCATCCATGTCATTGCAGGCCGTCGCGAAGCCATCTCCGGCACATGGGGGGATGGGTTCATCGTTGCGCTCTTCGCAATGACACTTGAGACCTTCCAGGGGACGGCTCTCAACGAGAGCCGTCCTTTTTTTTAGGCCACCAATGTGCTATAAATACCTCTGATTTGAAATGAACATCATCAGCCTCGTCATCAGCCTGTTCGTCCTGCTCTTCGCCATCACCATCCACGAGGCCGCGCACGGCTGGGCGGCCTCGAAGTTCGGAGACGACACGGCCCGAAGCATGGGCCGGGTGACCCTCAACCCGATCGCCCACATCGACCCCTTCGGGACCGTTCTCCTGCCGCTCCTTCTCGTCATTATGGGTGCCCCTGTCTTCGGCTGGGCCAAGCCTGTCCCCGTCAACCCGTTCAACTTGAGGAATCCCCGCCGGGACAACCTCTGGATATCGGCGGCCGGGCCGATAGCGAATATCATTGCGGCCGGCTTCTCGCTCTTCGCCATCATCCTGATCAAACTGATCAGTCCTAACGCATCGGCGTTTCTTTTGAACTTCCTCACCGGACGGGGGGGGCTATCGGGTGGTTTCCATCCCATGGAAGCCCTGGCCATCATCTTTTTCTACGGCGCCTTGATAAACTCTTATCTCCTTGTCTTCAACCTCATCCCCGTGCCGCCTCTCGATGGGAGCGGCGTCCTGATGGGGCTCCTCTCCGAAGAGGCCGCCCAGAAGTACGACCGGCTGCGGCCCTACGGTTTTCTCATCGTCCTGGGCCTTATCTACCTAGGAGTTCTGAGCGTGATCATCCGGCCCATCCAGATCCTCATCTATACTATCGTTTTCCTCTGACTATGAGCGAACAGAAGAAAAAGATCGTCCTCAGCGGGGTTCGGCCGACCGGCTTCGCCCATCTGGGGAATTACGCCGGCGCCATGCGGAACTGGGTCCGTCTCCAGGAAGATTTCAACTGTTTCTATTCGATCGTCACCTGGCATGCCCTCAGCTCCGAATACCAGAATTCCAGGGTCATCAAAGATTTCACCTTCCAAGTGGCCGTGGACCTGCTCAGTATCGGCCTCGATCCCGAGAAATGCGTCCTCTTCGTACAGTCGGATGTCAAGGAACACGCTGAGCTTCACCTCCTGCTCTCGATGATCACCCCTCTTCCTTGGGTGGAGAGAGTGCCAACGTTTAAAGACATGCAGAAAGAGCTGGCGGACAAGGACATCAACACCTACGGCTACCTCGGCTACCCCGTCCTCCAGGCCGCCGATATCCTCATCTATCGGGCCGAGATCGTCCCCGTGGGTGAGGACCAGGTCGCCCATCTCGAGCTCTCCCGGGAGATCTGCCGTCGTTTCAACCGCTTCTTCGGGGAAGTCTTCCCGGAACCCCAGCAGATGCTCACCGAAACTCCCTGGCTGGCGGGGACGGACGGCAGGAAAATGAGCAAGTCTTTCGGCAACGCCATCTATCTCAAAGACCCTCCCGAAGTCATCAGGGAGAAAATCGCCCCGATGGTCACCGATACCCGGCGGAAGCGCCGATCGGACCCTGGAGAGCCGGACGACTGCCCGGTCTTCACCCTGCATCGCGCCTTCGTCGAGAAGGAGCGCCGCGAAGGGCTGGCCGCAGAATGCCGCCGGGCCGGTATCGGATGCCTGGAATGCAAGAACGTCGTCATCGAGAGTCTCATCCAGATCCTGACTCCCTACTGGGAAAAGCGGGCCCTCTATGAAAAGAATCCCGCCCAGGTCTGGGCGATCCTCGAGAAGGGAAACGGCCGGGCCCGCCGGGCCGCTCAAGAAACCATGAAGGCCGTCCGAGCCGCCCTCGGATTTTAGCAAAGGATAGACGCCTGCAGACCTCGATGGAGACCTCGGAAAGTTACCAAGTCCGGCTGGAGGTCTTCGAAGGCCCGCTCGATCTTCTGCTTTTCCTGATCCGCAAGAAGAAGATCGATATCCATAATATCCCCATCGCCGTCATCACCCGGGAGTACCTGGATTACCTGAACCGCAAGGAACAGATCAACCTCGACCGGGAAGCAGAGTTCGTGCTGATAGCGGCGCTGCTCATCCACATCAAATCGCAGCTTCTTCTGCCCCGAGAGGAACCCCTCCTCGGAGGCGAGGATCCCCGCCGTTTCCTGGTCGACCAGCTCATCGAATTTCAGAAGATCAAGGCCGCCTGTTCCCTCCTCAAAGAGCGCGAGGAAGAACAGCTCTCGCTCTGGACCCGGGAGATCCGGCCCCCGCTCCCCGAGCCGGGAGAACCCGACCTGGTCGAGGTTTCCCTGTTCGACCTGGCTGAAACCTTCTTCGTCCTAATGAAACGGAAAGAGGCGGAGAATTTCAAGGTCGTCCGGGGAAAGAACTATTCGCTCGAAGAGAAGATGAATGAAATCATCGCCATGCTGAAAAAGGAAAAGGTCCTCGATTTCCTGGACTACTTCAGCCGGCAGGAGACTCTGGAGGGGGCGATCGTTTCCTTCTTCAGCCTGCTCGAGCTCATCAGGGCCCGGCTGGTGATCGCCATCCAGGAACAACTTTTCCAAACCATCAAAGTCTGGCTGCGCAAGGAATCATCCATAAGGCAATAATCATGGCACCTGGCTTGAAAGAGATCATCGAAGCGCTGATTTTCGTCTCCCTGGAGCCTCTCTCGCTCGATAAAATCAAGGAGACACTGGCCGACCATCCTCCCGAGGAGGTCGAACAGAGTCTCCAGGAACTCCTCCGGGACTGCGAAGCTCCTGGACGCGGCATCTCCATCATCCAGAGCGGAGGAGGCTTTGTCTTCATCACCAGGCGGGAGATTGACCCCTGGGTGAGACGGTTTCTGAAGATCGACCGAAAGAGCAAGTTGACATCTGCCTCCCTGGAAACACTGTCGATCGTTGCCTATCACCAGCCGATCACGCTGTCCGAGATCTCTGCCCTCCGCGGTGTCGACTCATCCTACACGATCAAAACCCTCCTCGAGAAGAAGCTGATCAAGATCACCGGACGCAAAAAGAGCCCCGGCAATCCCCTGATCTACCGGACAACCGAACGTTTCTTGGCCTACTTCGGACTGAACAGCCTGGAAGAGTTGCCGACCGAAGAGGAGATCGCCAAGATCGTTGGAGAGGACAAGCCTGTTGAGCAGGAAGAGAAGCCCTAGGGGGGTGATAGCGGCCGGCTTCTGTTTGATTCTATGGACCTTTGCCTTGGCCACGCCAAGCTGCCGGAAACCGCGGAAGGATGCGACGGCGCCAGCGGCCGACGGCCACGTGCCTTTCAACTATATCGGGCACCGGGCTATGGTCGTAGCCGCACATCCCTTGGCCGTCGAAGCCGGGCTGAAGATGCTCCGCACCGGCGGGAACGCCGTCGATGCGGCGATCGCCACCGCCTCCGCCTTGAACGCAGCCGAGCCGTTCGCTTCGGGGATCGGAGGGGGCGGTTTCATGGTCATTTATCTAGCCAAGGAAAAACGGACTACGGTAATCAACTTCCGGGAAAGGGCGCCGCAGACGGCCCAGGCCCGGATGTTCGCGGACAAAGGAGAGGAGGAGGAGAATTGGCGGACAGCCAGCGGCCTGGCCGTGGCGGTTCCCGGGGCCTTGGCCGGCTGGGACCTAGCCTTGAGGAAATACGGCACGCGTCCGTTGGGTGAGGCGATGGCCGAAGCGATGGCCATCGCTGAAAATGGTTACATCATCAGCCCGACGTTCAGCGATATCAGCAAGGAAGAATACGAACGCCTGTTCGTAAACCTCCCCGAGGACAGCGTCTTTCTGAATGATGGACTTCCCCGTGAGCCGGGAGAGCACTTCCGGAATCCCGACCTCGCCCGGACGCTGCAGTTGATCGCCGACCGGGGTGTCAAGGAGTTTTATCGGGGTGAAATCGCCCACAAGATCGTCGCGGCCGTCCGGGCCAAACAGGGGATCATGACCCTGGAGGACCTGGCTGCCTATAAAGCTGTGGAAGTGGAACCCCTTCGAGGGACCTTCAAGGACCTCGAGATCGTATCCGCTCCGCCTCCCGCCTCGGGAGGCCTGCACCTCATCCAATTTCTCAACATCATCGAGCGCTGGCCGGTCGGAAGGTGGGGCGCGAACTCCGCCGCCTATGTTCATCACTTGAGCGAGGCCTTGCGTTTCATCTTCGCCGACCGGGAACTCTACCTCGGCGACCCGGAGAGCGTCACCGTCCCCGTCCAAGAGCTCATTTCCAAAGACCATGCGGCCTCTATTGCCGCGCTCGTCCGGGACGACCGACCGCTTGATTCCTACCCGCCGTCCGGGCTTAAAGCCGAAGAGAAGGGAGCCGCCAACACAACACACCTCTGCGTCGTCGACGAGGCTGGGAACATTGTTTCATTGACCCAATCCATCAACGATTTCTTTGGGACGGGGATCGTGCCCGAAGGGACCGGCATCCTCCTCAACGATCATATGGACGACTTCGCTTCCGACCCGGAATCCGTCAACGCGCCGGGACCGGGACGCCGCCCCGTGAGCTTCATGGCTCCGCTCATCATCTTCAAAGAAGGGGAACCTTTCCTGGCGCTGGGTTCTCCGGGGGGGGCGCGGATCTTCTCCTCGCTCACCCAGATCATCCTCAATGTGACCCAATTCGCGATGTCGCTTGATGAAGCCATCGAGGCACCGCGATTTTTTTCCTTTTCGGAGGGAGGAAAGGCGGCTTCCATCGAGGTTGAATCGCGCTTCCCGGAGGAGGTCATCCGGACGCTCCGAGAGATGGGACATCAAGTCGACGTCCTCAAGGCCTATGACAAGCACTTCGGCGGCGCCCAGGGAATCATGATCCTGCGGGACAAAAGGATCCTTTATGGAGCCGCCGATTCGCGGCGCGACGGCGTCGGAGCCGGTTTCTAAAATGGCTCGGGTTTCGGGTTTGTCGCCAATAGACCTTCGCCTGGGAAAACAAAAGGAAAGAAAAACAAGAATGAAAAATGTGATTATTGTTGGTTTGATCGTGGCCGTGATTCTGGTCGCTCCCCTCTTGATACCGGCATTCGGACAGGAGACAGAAGGAGTCTTTGAGCAGCCGCTGCTTATCACCTCCGCCGGGCAAAACGCCGAGGTTCAGATTGCCGCCGTTCTGGCTAAACGGGCCGGCCTGGATTTTTCGCTTTCCAAGCTGGCCGTCCCCGAGGACCTCGAAGGTGTGAAGACTCTTGTCCTGGTGCTGGGGACCAGCCT
>CAYOZW010000094.1:0-11571 GCA_964408495.1 uncultured Eubacteriales bacterium | reverse complement strand
ACCTTCCCCTAAGCGGCGAACTGTCGCCGGAGATCCTCCGGCCCGCCCTGGGTTTAAAACCTCTGAAGAAGTACGACCTAGGCGGATTCAAGCCGGCCGCCCGGCCTCCCCAGCTCTGCGCCGGTTGTCCCCACGCCGATACATTCAACGCCCTGAATAAGGCCCTCGAGGGGTTCCCCAAGAAAAACGTCTTCAGCGACATCGGATGCTATACGCTGGGTGCTTATCCTCCATACAGCGCTGTCCAAACCTGTGTCTGCATGGGGGCGAGCGTCAGCATGGCCAAGGGCGGCGCTGAAGCCGGCATCCATCCCTCCATCGCCGTGATCGGCGATTCGACCTTCGGCCACTCCGGTTTGACCCCGCTTCTCGAGGCGGCGGTGGCCAACACCGATATGACGGTCTTCATCCTCGACAACAGCACCGTGGCCATGACCGGCGGCCAGCCGAGCTTCGCCTCGGGCGAACGGCTCCTCAAGATGATCGAGGGGCTCGGTGTAGCCAGGGAGCACATCCGGGTCATCGAGCCTCTGCCCAAGAACCTGGAGAGAAACGCCGGGATCATCAAGGAGGAAATCGACTACAAAGGCCTTTCGGTGATTATCGCCGTCCGCGAGTGCCTCGAAGAAGCCAAGAAGAAACGAAGGAGAGGGTAGATGAAACAGGATATCATCCTGGCCGGAGTGGGGGGGCAGGGGACGATCTCCATCGCCTTCGTCATCGCCAGCGCGGCGCTGGAGGAGGGCCTCGAGGTCAAACAGGCAGAAGTCCACGGCATGTCGCAGCGCGGCGGGGCCGTCCAATCCCACCTGCGGCTTTCCCGGGAACGCATCTGGAGCGACCTCATCCCCCGGGGCGAGGCCGACCTCATCCTCAGCGTCGAGCCCCTCGAAGCCCTCCGCTACCTCGACTTCCTGAAGCGGGACGGGATGATCATCACCAGCCGCGCTCCGTTCGTCAATATCCCCGATTATCCGGAGATGGGGTCGGTCCTGGCCGAGATCGAAGCGATCCCGCGCCATCTCGTCATCGATTCTGAGAGCCTGGCCAAGGAGGCAGGGTCTTCCCGGACCCAGAACATGGTCATGCTGGGGGCCGCTTCCGGACATCTCCAGGTCGGGGAGGCGAGCCTCACCAAGTTCATCCCGGTCCTCTTTGCCCGGCACGGGGAGAAGGTCGTCGCTTTTAACCTCAAGGCCTTCGCCCTGGGCAAGGCAGCTGCCGCGGTCCCGTCTGACTCTGCTCCGGTCGGGAAGGAGAGGGCCGGGGGCTAGTTTTTTCGGTGGATATCGTTCTGAGGTGAACTGAAGCCTGTGGCGCGAAGCGGAGAGAAAAGGATGCGAGCGGGAAGCGGAGAGATAGAAAGGATCTTTGAACGGGCGGAAAAAGACAACAGGAATTTTCTCCTGGAGCAGGAAGTCTACACCGTGTTGAAACGATTGGGCTTCGCTACGCCTCGTTTTGTCTTCATAAAAAAGGGGCAGAAAGCGAACCCGGCGCAGCTGGCCGGGCTAAAAAGCCCCCAGGTTGTCCTTAAGATTGTTTCGCCCCAGATCGTCCACAAAAGCGATCTTGGGGGAGTGCGCTTTGTCGAGAACAAACCGGGCCCGGTCAACCGGGCGATCGCCCGGATGCTGACCGATGTCCCGAAAAAATTTGAAGCGGCGGCCGGGATGGACGCGGATGTCCGGGGTGTTCTGGTCCTCGAAAAAGTCGCCTCTGACGACCTCGGTTTCGGTTCCGAGCTCCTTCTCGGAATCCGTCGTTCCCGCGAGTTTGGCCCCGTCGTGACCGTAGGGCTGGGTGGACTCGACGTCGAGTATCTGAACGAGCGGTTCAAGGAAGGAAAGGCCGTGGCCGTCGGCTCGGCCCACCTCCTCCGCCGGCGGGAGATCGGGCCTTTTCTCGAGCCGCTGGCCGTCTACGACAAACTCGTCAAGGACTTCCGGGGCAAAGCGGCGCCCCTGTCCGAGGAGACCCTGGCGGCTGCCTGCGAACGGTTCATCGAGTTGGCGATCCGCTTTTCCCCGTATTTGCGGAAGTCGGCCTTCGTCATCGAGGAAGCCGAAGTCAATCCTTTCGTCATCCGCGGCGGGCGCCTCGTTCCGCTTGACGGGATGTGCCGTTTTTCGCGGGATCACGCCGTCGCCAGGCCCCGCCTTCATGGAAATATTGAACATCTCCTGCAACCTCGGTCGATCGCTATCATGGGCGTTTCCGAACGGCTGAACCTCGGCCATCTCATCCTGAACAATATCCTCCGCGAAGGATTTCCCAGAGACAAGGTTTACGTGGTCAAGCCCGGCTTGGCCGAAATCGAAGGCTGCCGCTGCGTTCCTGCGGTCGCTGAACTTCCGGAGAGAGTCGACCTCTTTGTCCTGACCTTGGCCGCCGACCAGAGCGCCGCTGTCATGGAAGAGCTCATCCGGATGGAGAAGGCCCGTTCGGTCATCATTATCGCCGGCGGCCTTGGTGAAAAGAAGGGCACGGAGGGAATCGAAGAGAAGATACGGGAACTCCTGCGCCTGAGCCGCCGGAAAAAGCGGCCCACTCCTATCGTCAACGGCGGGAACTGTATGGGGATTTATTCAGGACCCGGCAGATACGATACCACGTTCATCCCGGTCTACAAGCTGGCCAGCCCGGGGAAGGAGAACCCTCGGCTCGTTTACATCAGCCAGAGCGGCGCCTTCATGGCCTCGCGGATGAGCAAAATCCCTCAGGTCGAACCGGCCTACGCCATCTCCCTGGGCAACCAGATCGACCTGACCGCCTCCGATTACCTGAAATATTTTAAGGAGCGCAATCGCGCCTCCCTTTACGCCCTCTACCTTGAGGGCTTCCAGCCCGGCGATGGCTTGGCTTTGGCCGAAGCGGCCCGGGAGATTACAAGGCGCGGGAAGCAGGTCATCATTTACAAAAGCGGCCGGTCGCCGGAAGGCCGGCGGGCGACCTCGAGCCACACGGCTTCGGTGGCCGGGGACTATCCGGTCTGCCGGGCCGTCCTGGAAAACGTCGGGGTTTTCGTCGCCGAAACCCTGGCCGAGTTTGAAAGCGCAGTCCGGGTTCTTCCGGCCCTTGCCGATAGGCCCGCCGCCGGCCGGCGTGTCGGCTTGCTCAGCAATGCGGGGTTCGAGTGTGTCATCCTGGCGGACAGCCTCAAGAACGGCTTCGAGCTGGAACTCGCCGGGCTGTCCGAGTCGGCCCGGGGTCGAATCGGCGAGATCCTCAAGCCGCTGGGGATAGACCGGCTGCAGGATGTCCGCAATCCCCTGGACCTCACGCCTGTGGCCGATGACTCTGTATTCGCCGGCTGTGTCGAAGCATTGCTCGAAGACCCCGGCGTAGATTGCGCGGTTGTCTCGCCAGTGCCCATGACGGCGGCACTCCAAACCCTGGCCCCATCGGAAATGCACCACGAGGATATCTTCAACCCACAGAGTATCGGCCGGCGCCTGGTCGAAGTTTTCCGTCGGACCAAGAAACCTGTCGTCGTCAACGTCGATGCCGGAACGCTCTATGACCCGCTGGCGAAGATGCTCGAGGAGGCGGGCCTGCCCGTCTTCAGGCGGTCCGACGAGGCCTTGCGCTTCCTGGCTAAATTCATCCAGGTGAATTTGCGGGCTCAGGAGCTGCGTCCGAAGACGGCCAAGCGAGCCAAAGAAAGAAAGTCGCAAGGTTTCAATACCCCTTAAGGAGGAAAGATGAGAGCCGGGCGAACAAGGCTTTTGATACTGGCCGCCTTATTCCTTTTTGGTTCCCTAGCCCTGCGGCCGGCCGCGGCTGAAGACATCCCCCGGCCCGAGTACCCGCGGCCGGAGATGGTCCGGTCAGACTGGCTGAACCTCAACGGCCGCTGGGATTTCGCCCTTGACCTCTCCGACAGCGGAGAGGAGAAAAGTTTCGTCCAGGGCAAAGGATTCGACAGGAAGATCCTGGTGCCGTTCGCCCCGGAAAGTCCCCTTTCCGGCATCGGCCACCTGGATTTCATGAGGGCGGTCTGGTACAAGCGGACCTTGACGATTCCGGATGGCTGGGAAGGGAAACGAATCCTCATCCATTTCGAAGCCTGCGACTACAAGACGACCGTCTGGCTCAACGGCCAAAAAGTCGGCGAGCATTCGGGCGGCTATACTCCTTTCAGCTTCGACCTGACCACACATTTGGCGCCCGGAGAGAACCTCCTGGTCGTCAAGGCCGATGATGACACGCGCAGCGGCCTCCAGCCGATCGGCAAACAGTCGGATCGCCTGAACTCCTACGGCTGCGTGTACCGAAGGACGACCGGAATCTGGCAGACGGTCTGGCTGGAGCCCGTGTCCGAAAACTTCATCGAGAGATATTCCGTCACGCCCGACCTGGACAACGGCGAAGCGGTCATCTTCCTCTATCTCAATGAAGCTCCCGACGGCGGAGAGGTCGCTCTGCGGGTGAAAGATACGGACAAGGTCGTCTTTTCAGCGGTCAAGAAAGCGGCCAAGCTCGTGCCCTTTTCTGTCAAGCTGAAGAACCCGCGGCCCTGGGCCGTCGGGGCGCCCAATCTCTATGATTTCGAGGTCGTCCTCACCGCCGGGAATGGAGTTGAAGACAGGGTCGGCGGATATTTCGGACTGCGCAAAATTGAAGCCCGGGGCGATAAGATCTATTTCAACAACCGGCCTCTCTTTCTGCGCACCGTCCTTGACCAGGGTTTCTACCCGGACGGGATCTATACGGCGCCCTCGGACGAGGCGCTCAAGAATGATATCGTCATCTCCCTCGGCCTGGGGTTCGACGGCGCCCGCCTTCACCAACGCGTCTTCGAGCGCCGCTTCCTCTACTGGGCCGATCAGCTGGGCTACATCGTCTGGGGAGAGTTCGCTGACTGGGGCCTCGACCTGTCGCGGCCCGAATCCTTCCTCATCTTCAGCCGGGAATGGAGCGAAGCCGTGGAGCGGGACATCCAACACCCCTCGCTCATCGGCTGGTGCCCATTCAATGAACGGTGGGGAGATAACTTCGTCGGGACAATCGAGGGAATCTTCGCCTTGACCAAGCGTCTCGACCCGACCCGTCTGGTCATCGACAGCTCGGGCGGCTATCATGAGGCCCGGCCCGACGTCTATGATTCCCATAACTACGAGCAGGACGGGGCCAAGTTCAAAGGGGCTTTTGACGGACTGCTCCTCTTGCCGCCCCAGATTTTCATCAACGCCAGCAGAGAAAAACACACCGCCTATCAGGGGCAACCCTATTTTGTGAGCGAGTACGGCGGCATCTGGTGGAACCCCGGCCAGAGGGACGAGAAGGCCTGGGGATACGGCGCCCGGCCGCGGACGGAAGAGGAATTCCTGAACAGGTACAAACAGCTGACTGAAGCCTTGCTCTTCAACCCGAAGGTGGCCGGCTTCTGTTACACTCAGCTCTATGATATCGAGCAAGAAGTCAACGGGCTCTACACCTTCGACCGGAAGCCGAAGTTCGCCCCCGAGTTTTTCAAGCGTATCAACCAGCAGAAGGCGGAAGTGGAGAAGTAGAGGGCGAGAAGTTGCCAATCTATGAGTACCGGTGCAGGGACTGCGGAGCCAAGTCCGCGTTCCTCACTCTTTCCGTAAAATCTCCCCTGGATCCGAAATGCCGGAAGTGCGGCGGCACCAAACTGGAGAAACTCGTCTCCCGGGTGTCCGTCTCCCGGTCTGAAGAGAGCCGCCTGGAGAGCCTGGCCGATCCCTCAAAGCTTTCCGGCCTCGACGAGAACGATCCCAAGAGCGTGGCCCGCTGGATGAAAAAAATGGGGAAAGAAATGGGGGAGGAAGCGGGCGAGGATTTTGATCAATCGATCGACGAGGCGATGGAGGAAGCCGAAGCAGGAGGGGGCGGGGGAGAGGATTCGATGGGGGGAGAAGGGGAATTTTAGGGCGCTTGCCCTAGAGAACCCTCGCCAGCTCATCGATCAGTCGGCGGATCTGAGAGGCGGTATGAGTGGAGAAGACCGAGACCCTGAGGACCCCGGCCGCCGGGGCGCCGATGTATTTGAGGTAGGCGATCGCGATCCCGCGCCGCATCAGGGCTTTTTGGATTCCGCGCATTTCTTTCTCCGACCTCATCGACCAAGCCACGATCGGGACCGCTGAATCATCGGCCTCGATTCCCAGCCGGCGCATCCCCTTCTTGAACGCTCCGACGTTCCGTCGAAGGCGATCTCTCATCTCCGGATGCTTCATCAGGATTTCGATGCCCTTGGCCGTCGCCGCGGCGATCGGCGTCGGCGTCGGGGTGGACCCGATGTAGGCGCCGCTTCCCGCCCGGATGCGGCCGATCAAATTTTTCTTCCCGGCCACAAACCCGCCGTGCCCGCCGAATGCTTTGCTGAGAGTGCCGGTGAAATGGAAATGAGGGGATTTCATCCCGAAGTGTTCCAGGGTGCCGCGGCCGTTGGGGCCGAGAACACCCACTCCATGGGCGTCGTCGAGGCCGATGAGGCCATCATACGGGCCGAGGGCATCCGCATAGGCCGGGACGGGGGCGATCCGTCCGAAAACCGGGAAGACTCCGTCGCTTAGCAGGAACGGCCTTTGACGGGCACGGAGTCGTTTCTTAAGAGTCTTTCTCAGGTCGTCCGGGTCGCGATGGCGGAACCGGGAGACGGGTTTGCCGAGCGTGGAGACGGCGTCATTGATGGAAAAATGAGCCAGCTCGTCTACGAACACGATATCGATTCGGTCGGCCAGAGCCTGGCTGAGAACGAGGCTGCCGAGGTATCCGGAGCCGAAGTAAACGGCGGCCTCCTCTTGGAAGAATTGGCGGAGGCGGAGCTCCACATCGAGCAGGACGGGGTTGTCTCCAAAACCGGCGCGCGAGGTCGCGCTGTGGGTTCCGTACCTGGGGAAGGCGCGAAGACCCGCCCGGATAACGGCCGGATGGCCCTGCAGGCCGAAGTACCCCGTTCCTCCGAAGTAGAGGTAGCGCCGGCCGTCGAGGACGGTTTCTGCCCGGGGAGCGCTTTCCATTCCGCTCACGGCGTCTTTTTCCCGTTCTGGCTGGCCCGGGGTCCGAATAGGATCGTCCCCAGCCTGACCATCGTCGCTCCTTCATCAATGGCCACGCGATAGGAGTGGGACATCCCCATGGATAGCCGGGTCATGGCCACTCCCGGAATGGCCAGGCCCGCGATCTGGTCGAAGAGCTCCCGGGTGAGCCTGAAATAGGGGCGGGAATCTTCCGCTTCGCCGGTTTCAGGCCCCATGGTCATCAGCCCTTCCACCTGGATATTGGGAAGATGGGCGAGGTTTCTGATCAAGCTCTCCGCTTCTTCAGGCAGGACACCGAATTTTTGGGGCTCCCGGCCGCTGTTGATCTCGATGAGCACTGGCATCACCCGGTCCCTTTCACGGCTCCGCTTGTCGATTTCGCGGGCCAATTTCAGGGAATCGCCGGTTTCGATGAGGTCGAAGATCTCGACCGCTTTCGCGGCCTTGTTCGTCTGGAGATGGCCGATGAAGTGCCAGCTGACGCCCCGCCCCACGGCCGCTTGAGCGGCTTCCGCCTCCTGCACGTAGTTCTCGCCGATGATCATCACTCCGGCGGCGACAGCCTCGGTCACCTCCCGCGGGGTCCGGGATTTGGCGGCGGCGACAAGCTCGACATGGGAAGGAAGTTCGGCCAGAAGAGCCTTGACCCTCTCTCTGATCACAAGCCCATCAATACTCGAAAACCACGGAAAATTCAACATCGGGTTCTATATATGCTATAATTTTCCCGCCTGTTTCAAAGGGAAGGAGGGCCATGAACAGCCCGGAGCCAATTGAGGTCGCCGTCATCGGCAGCGGTCTTATGGGGGCCAGCCTGGCCCAGGCGTTCGCCCAGAACGGTGTCGCGGTCATTCTTGTCGGCCGCCGGCAGGAAAGCCTCGACCGTGCCCTGGCCTTTATCCGTTTTGAAATCCAAGAAGCCGTCGCCAAGGGCATCTTCAATCCTTTTCAAGCGGAGGAGATCAAACGGCGCATCCATTGGAGCATGAACCTTGAAGAGGTCTGCCGGGGGAGCGATCTCCGGCTGGTTGTCGAGTCAGTCAAAGAAGATATCAGCCTGAAGAAGGAACTGTTCAACTGGCTGGACGAATTCTGCCCGCCGCATGTCGTCCTGTCCAGCAACACATCCTGCCTCGATGCCGAACTCCTGGCCGCCGAGACTCGGAGGCCGGACCGGGTCGTCTGGCTGCATTTCTTTTTCCCCGCGCACAAGAACCATGCGGCTGAGTATGCGCCGTTGTCCAAGACATCAGAGAAGAGTCTGGAGACAATCGGCGGATATCTGTGCAAAATCCGGAAGACGGCCGTCCGTCTTCTCCGCTACCGCAAAGGGGGAGTGGCCAATATCATTTTCGCCGGCCTTATCCTCGAAGCCGTGCGGATGCTGGATGAAGGGTATGGCACGACTGGAGTGGAAACGGCCGGAACGGCGGCCCTGGGGATACCCGTCGGATTCGTTCGGGTGCTGCAGAGTGTTGGATTCGACCTGGCCGCCTCTTGTCTCGTCTCCTTCTCCGACGCTTCGGTTCCCGAGCATCCGTTGGCCAGCGCCTATGCCAACTTCTTCTCCCCGCCGGCCGGGCTGAGACAGAAGTTTGACGAAGCCCGGGATTCCGGACGGCTCATCTCGGTCGAGCAGCTCCTGACTCCGGAACGGACCGCCCGCCCCGGCGACCCGCTGGTTATCGAGAGCCTCAAGGAAAGGTTCCTGGCCGTGGCTTTCATGACGGCTGCCGAAGTCGTCGAAGCGGGTTTGATCACGCCGGGAGACGTGGACAGGCTCGTCCAGACGGCCTTTCTCTGGCCCGAAGGACCTTTTGCCTTGATGAACAGGATTGGAGTCGGGACCGCCCTGCAACTGGTGACCGAGAGGATGGAACATTCCCACCGCCAGGAGATCAACTTTCCGATTCCCCGCGCTCTGATCCTGCAGGTCCAAAAGAACGAACCCTGGCCGCTGTGACCATGCTCATCCGGGAGAGGCTGGAAGAAGTCGAGCGGGAGACGCTCTCCCCACGGGCAACGCTGAGCGCGGATTCAAAAGGCCGGGCGCGGCCCGAAACCTCCCATCCCTTCCGGACCGCCTTCCAGCGTGACCGGGACCGGATCATCCACTCCAAATCCTTCCGCCGGCTCAAGCATAAAACCCAGGTCTTTCTGGCTCCCTTCGGCGACCATTTCCGGACCCGCCTCACTCACACCCTTGAGGTATCCCAGATCGCCCGGACCATCGCCAAGGCGTTGCGGCTCAACGAAGACTTGACCGAAGCTATCGCCCTGGGCCACGACATCGGCCACACTCCTTTCGGGCACGCTGGCGAGGACACTCTGAATGAACTCCTCTCCGAGGGCTTCAGCCATTACGAACAGAGTCTGCGCGTCGTCGAGAAGCTCGAGTACGAGGGCAAAGGACTCAACCTGACAATCGAAGTCCGGGACGGCATTCTCCGCCACTCCAAAGGCCGGGGGGAGATCCTGGAAGACGACCAGGAGGGAATGGCCAAGACGCTGGAGGGGCAGATCGTCCGGGTCTCGGATGTCATCGCCTACGTCAACCATGACATCGATGACGCCATCCGGGCCGGAATTATCAAGGACGGCGATATCCCGCCTGCCCTCATCAAGCGTCTGGGAAAATGGCATGCCTCCCGGATCGACCGCCTGGTCGAAGACGTCGTCCAGGCCAGCCTTGCGGCCGGGTTGGAACGGATCGCCATGAGCGGCGGCATCATGGCAGCGCTCATCGACCTGAGGGAATTCCTCTATAAGGAAGTCTATTGCAGCCGCTACGCCGGGGAAGAAGTGGAAAAGGCCAAGAAGATCCTCTCCGACCTCTACCGCTATGTCTTGGAGAATCCCGATTCTTACGTCAAGGTCTATCCGCGCGGGGACAGGCTCGAGCGGCGGGCGGCCGACTTCATCGCCGGGATGACCGACCTTTATGCTATGGCTCTTTTCGAAAAGCTCTTTTTTCCCCGCTCCTGGTCGTCCTAGGCGGCCGGTCAGCCCATCCAGAAACCCTTGCGATGGGAGACACCCAGGACCTTCTTGCAGCCCGGGCAGAAATAGACGTAGCGTTTCCCGAAGGTTGACGAGAGCCTCCGGCACGACACCTTGTTCAGGGGAGCATTGCAGTGCGGGCAGAGCGGGGTCTCGTCGCTTCTCTCTTCGCAGGTGATCATGATAACCTCCGCCTCTATTATATATCCCCCAGTCCCCATATTAAATACATATATCAATTAATATAATCATCCTAAGTTGTTATTATGTAAAAAGATAGAGGTTGTCAATAGCATCGAAAAAGAAACACATAGGGGGTGAAAGCCCCAATATTCGTTAAGTTGATATGGGGAATATTTATTTCTGTTCAGATGTGTACATAAGTTGTTCGAAAATGGACACATAGCGTTAAACAAGCATTCGAAAATCCCAGGACCCAGCATTGGTACATTCTTTGCATTGTAAAATGTGTAATTACGTTTCATATCAGATAAATGGAAGAACATCTATGGGAGCGTGGCTATGTTTAAAAACTATTTCCTGATGGCTTTTCGAAACCTCAAAAAGCACCGGACTTACACACTTATCAATGTCTTTGGTCTCGCTCTCGGATTGAGTGCTACCATCCTCATCCTTCTTTATCTGCAGTTTGAGATCAGCTATGACCGTTTTCATGAAAATACGGAAAACATCTATCGCATTTGCATTAGACATCTTCGGGAAGGAAAGCTCGAAAGTGAAAGCCATGTTTTTACTCCACCCCTCGGGCCGGACATGAAAAAAGACTTCCCTGAAGTTGAGGACTTTGTCCGTATGTCTACTTTGCGTCTAGCTTATCTCAATGTCGATAACAAAGCTTTCCGGGTAGATCGTATCCGTTACGTATCTCCCAGTCTGTTCGAAGTTTTTCGTTTCAAACTCAAGTCAGGCAATTCCCGGATGGCCCTTGCCGATCCTTTTTCCATCGTTCTTTCAGAGCGGACCGCAGAGCGGATATTCGGCTCCAAAAATCCCCTAGGTGAGACGATCCAAATCGGTCCTGAGAATCTTTACAAGGTTACCGGAATCGTCGAAGATCCACCATCCAATTCCACTATCCAGTTCAACGCTTTGATCTCTTTTGCAACGCTTGATGCGATTCCCGTCATGCAAATGGACTGGAATGGAAGCAATCAGATCATCACCTATGTCAAGCTCAGAGAAAATGCCACCGCCAGTTCTGTTGAGGAAAAATTCCCGGATTTTCTATGGAGAAACATAAATGAATATATCGCCCAGTACGGGTGGAAAAATGAAGCGTATCTTCAGCCTCTAAAAAAGATCCATTTTTACTATGACGAAAGCTCACGCACCGCGCTGGTGAATTTTTACACCTTCTCTGCGGTGGCGATCTTCATCCTTCTTATTGCCTGCATAAACTTTGTCAATCTCACCACAGCCCGAGCTGCACGGCGAGCTAGAGAAGTCGGGATAAGGAAGGTAATCGGTGCACACCGGGGAAATCTAATCCGGCAGTTTCTCGGAGAATCTATGGTCATGACCATCCTGGCATTTACCGTGG
>CAYOZW010000093.1:0-11704 GCA_964408495.1 uncultured Eubacteriales bacterium | reverse complement strand
TGGGAAAAGAACGAGGTCGTGCCGTCGCTCGCAAGAATCGCCATGGCCATTCTCGGCAGAAGGGAAATTTGAGGCATTTGAGGTTGCATCTGTCCATTTTTGAGGACATAATATGGAGTGAAAACAGCCCTGCTTCCAAAGACACTGGGGAATGAGAACTTGGCACGCTGTTTGCTTAATACTTTTAGTGGAGGAAAAAGGCCATGAGAAAAAACGCTTGGGTCGTCATTCTCGGACTTTTATTCATCTCAAGCTGCATCGTTTATGTCCCTGTCGATGAGGGATCGTATACGCCGCCGCCCCGCGAAAGACCCTATGAAGGGGACCACTACGAGTATTCCGCCGACGTCGATTATGGGTCCTTTTATGAACATCTTTCTCCCTATGGGGCTTGGGTACAATATGCCCCCTATGGGTATGTCTGGATCCCCAGGCAGACGGCCTATCGCTGGCGTCCCTACACCCACGGACGCTGGGCCTGGACAAACTCCGGATGGACCTGGATCTCTTACTATAATTGGGGCTGGATCCCCTTCCACTACGGCCGCTGGGGCTGGGACAGAGGCTTAGGCTGGTACTGGGTCCCGGGAACAATCTGGGCTCCCGCTTGGGTCTCCTGGCGTTGGAGCAACACCTACATCGGCTGGGCCCCCCTGTCGCCGGGCGTGGAGTTTGTGGCCGGCGTCGGCATCGGCTCTCTGCCCTATGACTATCCGGATTTCTACTGGGTGTTTATCGAAGGCCGCTATTTCCAACATGAAGATTTCAGCCGCTATATCCTTCCTTCCGAGAGGAACCGAACTATCGTCCGGCAGACCGTTCACAAAGCCAACCTCTCTGTGCACAACCGCCAGCTGCTTAACCAGGGAGTGGACGTCGATCAGGTCGCCCACTTGACCCGCAACAGGGTCAACCGCTATGAGATCGAAGAAGGCCAGCGCCCCGATTCGAGCGGGATCAGCGGCGATAGGGTTCGGATTTATCGGCCAGCCATACGGAAGAATGAAGCGGCCAAGCCCGCGGCCTATCTCCAGAAGGAGGAAGCTGAAGCTAGGATGCCTGAAATCCGTACCGGCGACCTGGAAAAGAAGCTCTCTCCCGTTGAGCGCGAGCAAAGGCTGAAGGAAGAGCAGCAAAAAGAGATGCGCCTCCTCGAAGAAAGCCAGCAAAAGGAAAACGTAGACCTCAGAAAAAGGATCGAGGACGAGAAGAAATTAGCCGCCACCCCGGCCGAAAAGTCTAAGGTCGAGAGGGACGCACAGGTCAAGGCCTCGCAGTTGAAAAAAGAGCACGAAGAGGAAAAATCCAAAATCTCCGACCGGCATCAAGAGGAAAAAAAGGTCGTCAAGGGCAAGATCAAGAAAAAAGATAACGGCTGAACCAGGTGGCCACCCTCAGCGGGAGCTCGGGGCGCTTTCCCTTAGGGTGACATAAACGACGGCGGCCATGATGACCGCGCCGCCGCTGAGGGTTCGCCAAGAAGGGCTCTCGCCGAGGAAGAGAAACGCTAAGGCTATTCCGTAAACGGGCTCGAGGCTGCTGATAATGCTGGCCGTCCGGGCTTTCACCTGCCGCATTCCCCGGATGAAAAGCGTATGGGCACCGGCCGTGCAGACGACTCCAAGGACGACCAGGAGTCCCAGATCCCTGAAAGCAGGGCTCGCCGGCCCAACCCGGGTCAGAGCCGGCAGGAGAAAAAGAGTCGCCGACAAGTCCTCAAAGAAGGCGATCGCCAGGCTCGAATATTTCCTGACCAACCGACGATTAAAGAGGGTCAGGACCGCGAATGTCAACCCGGAAAGAAGGCCCCACAAGACCCCCCTATAGACCGAATCGGCCAGGTCGAAACTGGGGACGATCAAAAAAACGCCTGACAAGCATATCCCCGCCGCAAGAAGGCTCTTCCGGTCAGTTTTCTCCCCGAAAAAAAGCGGCTCCAGGAGGACGGTGAAAACGGGGAAACAGGAGTAAGAAAGAAGCCCCACGGCCACAGTGGAGACCTGGATAGCCTGGAAAAAAGCCCCCCAGTGCACCGCCAGAATGGCGCCGAGAAGGATGAGAAGGCCGGCCTGAGCCCGGAGGATATCCCGCAGATTCTGCCGTTTCCAACAAATTAAGGCGCCCAACGCCAGGCTGGCAAAGAAGACTCTCCCCAGGACGATCAAAGGAGGGGACAGGAGGAGCCACTTCCCGAACAACCCGGCCAATCCGAATAGAAGAGTCGCCAGATGGATTTCCAGGAGGCTTTTCCGCTCCGGCAGAAACATCTTTTCTTTCACCCGACTCCAAGGATTATAAGTTCAATTCGGCCATGTCTCAAATGATATTTGCTCGTGTCCTCACAAACAAGTTTGGCAGATCCGGCTTACTCCAAAAATTCTTTTTGGAAACGTCCAGAGATTGTGCTAGAATAATGGGTACTTTATTCCTTTCTGAGAATCACCAATTACGGCGATGTCATATCTCATATACGCCCGCAAGTACCGGCCGAAGACGTTCGAGGAGATGGTCGGTCAGAAGGCTGTCGTCCAGACTCTCCAGAACGCCATCAAGACCAACCGCATCGGCCAGGCCTATATTTTCTCCGGGATGAGGGGAACGGGAAAAACCACTGTCGCTCGGATCCTGGCCAAGGCCCTCAACTGCCAGCACGGCCCGACTCCGACTCCCTGCAACAAGTGCGAATTCTGCCAGGAGGTCAACGAAGACCGTTCGGTGGATGTGCTCGAGATCGACGGCGCCTCGAACCGCGGGATCGATGAGATCCGCTCCCTCCGCGAGGGCGTCAAGTACCGGCCGATCAAGACGCGTTATAAAATCATAATCATCGACGAAGTCCACATGCTCACCCGGGAAGCCTTCAACGCACTTCTGAAAACCCTGGAAGAACCCCCGGAACGGACTGTTTTTATTTTCGCCACGACTGAATTTAACAAGGTCCCGCTGACGATCGTCTCGCGCTGCCAGCACTTCGAGTTCAAGAAGATTGCCCATAAGGAAATCATCAACCATCTCTTGGAAATTGCCCATAAAGAAAAGATCACCATCACTCCCTATGGACTCAGCCTGATCGCTGAGGCGTCCGAAGGCAGTCTCCGGGACGCACAGTCGCTTCTCGACCAGGCAGTGGCTTTCTCCGGCGAGGTTATCCATGACGAGGACCTCAAGGAAATCTTGGGCTCCATCAGCCGGGAAATCCTCTTCGAATGCTCCTCCATGATTCTGGCCCAGGACCCCGCAGGAATTTTCCGGCTCGTCGAAAAGCTGATGGAAAAGGGCCATGACCTGCGCGTCTTTTACAAGGAGTTGATCGAACACTTCCGGAACCTGATGCTGGCCAAATCGGTCCCGGAGGTGGAAGACCTCCTTCCCCTGAACGAGGAGGAAATCAAGCGCCTTCGGCAGGAGGTCGAGAAGAGTTCGCTCGAGGACATCCTGCGCTACTTGCAGGCCCTCCAGCAGGCGGAACAGGGCCTCCGCTACTCCTCGCATCCCCAGATCTTCTTGGAAACGCAGCTGGTCAAGCTTTGTCATTTCGAGAGAATCGTCCCGCTCAAGGAACTGCTGGCCGAGATGGCGAAATCCAATCCCGAAAGTGGAGGTTCTCCGTCCTCCACGGGCAGTAATGAAGCCCGCCCCCTCCATTCGCCGCCGAAGCCAAGTCACAAACTTGAGGGACTGCCCAAGCCAGAGCCGGTCCGATCTCCGGCCCAGCCGCAACCGGGAGAAAAACGGGATCTCTGGCAAAAGATGCTCGTCAAACTCCAAAAAGAAAAGAGTTCTCTGGCGGCGATTCTATCCCGCCAAGCCACTTTCTCCCTCAAGGACGAGCCGCTGGATATTAAATTTTCCCCGGAAAAAAGATTCATTATTGACCATCCGGTGGTGCTGGAAATCTCATTTCCCGGTGGGGATACATACTACCGGGGAGCCGTTCAGCGGGAAGTCAGGCTGGTGGAGAAAATGGCCTCCGAGGTTCTTGGACAGAAGGTCAAAGTCAAGTTAACGGAATCGCCGGGCCCGGCCTCCCCCGTGAAAAGGCGAGAAAAAGAAACGGACGTCGCCTTGAAAGACCCCTCGGTTCAGGCTTTCGTTGATACCTTCAAGGCCACGATCCTGTCTGTTGAGCCGGTCAAAGGAACGAAGGAGAGAGAATAGGAATGATGAAAGACCTCGGCAACCTTCAAAAAATGCTAAAACAAGCCAAGGAGATCCAGGACAAAATGCAAAAGGATCTGGCCGAATTGCGCGTCGAAGGGACGAGCGGAGGGGGAATGGTGACCATCACCCTGGACGGCCAGAAGAACCTGGCCAGTGTCCGGCTGGAGCCCGAGGTGGTCAGCCGGGATGACGTCGATATGCTCCAGGACCTGATCGTCGCCGCCTTCAACGACGCCGCAGCTAAAGTGGACGAACATATGTCCCAGAAGCTGAGCAGCCTCGGCGGAGGGCTCAAGATTCCGGGATTGTTCTGATGTCCGACTCAGCCCAGCCCCTCTTTCAGCTAATCGAGGAATTGAAGAGGATCCCCGGCATCGGCGCAAAAACCGCTCAGCGGATCGCCTTCCACATCCTTGGGCTTCCTCTGGAGGAAGCCGAGCGCTTGGCCGAGGCCATCCGCGAGGTCAAAAAGAGGATTTTCTATTGTTCGGTCTGCAACAATATCACCCATGTTGATCCGTGTTCGATGTGCGCGGACGGCGAGAGAACTTCCGAGTCCCTTTGCATTGTCGAGGAGCCTTACAACATCTCCTCGATCGAGAAGACCGGGATCTATCACGGACGCTACCACGTCCTCCTCGGTACACTGGCCCCCCTCCGGGGAATCGGACCGGAGGAGCTCAAGCTGGACAAGCTCAGCCAAAGGGTCGAAAAAGGGGCCTTCCAGGAGATCATCATCGCCACCAATCCAACCTCGGAAGGGGAGGCGACAGCCCTTTATTTGGTCAAGATACTAAAAAGTTTCCCGGTCAAGCTGACGCGTCTGGCGATGGGACTTCCGGTCGGTTCGGATATCGATTTTGCCGACCAGGTGACCATAAAGAAAGCGCTTGAGGGACGGACCGAGCTGAAGGAGTGATTTTGACACTCATTTCTGTTATCATCACATGTTCTTGATAGATCGCGAGCCATTCCTTCATCGTGTGAACTCATAATCAGAGAGGAGGTTCAATGAAAGAGACACTGGAGATTCGTTGGCACGGGCGAGCCGGCCAGGGTGTCGTCACGGCGGCAGTCACGCTGGCCGATGTCCTCTCCTCGGAAAAGGGGAAATACGTTCAAGCTTTCCCCGAATTCGGCGCCGAGAAGAGGGGAGCCCCGATCCTGGCCTTCAATCGCATCAGTCAAAAGCCGATCCGCAGTCATAGTCAGGTCTATTATCCCGACATCGTCGTGGTCACTGACCCGAGCCTTTTAGGGCTCGTCGACATCGCCAATGGAGCCAAGGAAGACGCCATTTTCCTGATGAACACCACCTTCGATATCCCTCTCGTCCGAGACCGGCTCAAGCTCGGGGACCACAAGATCTACGCCCTCGACGCCTACACCATCGCCCGGGACGAGCTGGGACGGGCCATCCCCAATGTCCCGATGGTTGCCGCCCTGGTCAAGGTCCTGGAACTGATGGACCTGGACAAGTTCCGAAGGAACATCGAGGTCTCTCTTTCCAAGAAGCTGCGGCCGGAGGTCGTCAAGATGAACCTGAAGACAATCACCCGAGCGTTTGAGGAGGTCAAAGAAGGATGAAAAAAGAAACCTGGAGGGAACTCCCAATCGGAACCGTCAACACCGAAGCGGGGAATTCGGTCGTCAATCGCACCGGGACCTGGCGCTCCGGAAGAAAACCGGAGTTCATTGAAAAGAACTGCATCCACTGCTTTTTCTGCTGGCTCTACTGCCCTCATTTCGCCATCCTGGCCAAAGACGGCAAGGTGACGGGGATCAACTACGATTACTGCACCGGCTGCGGACTTTGCGCCGAGGAATGCCCCACCAAAGAGAAATCGATCGTCATGGTAGCGGAGGAGATCGAACTCGCCGCAGGGAGAAACAAATGAAAACCACCAAGATCCTCAACGGCAACCGGACTATCGCCGAGGCGGTCCGTCAGATCGACCCGGATGTTATCGCCGCTTATCCAATTACCCCATCGACGGCGATCGTCGAAACGATCGCCTCGTTCCACGCGGACGGTTTGATCACCGGAGAATTCGTCTGTCCAGAGAGCGAACACAGCGCTATGAGTGTCTGCATCGGAGCGGCCTCGGCAGGGGGACGGGTCATGACGGCGACGGCATCCCAAGGCTTGGCCCTGATGTGGGAAATGCTCTACATCGCCGCCGGGCTGAGGCTGCCCATCGTTGCCGCCATCGCCAATCGCACCCTGAGCGCCCCTATCAACATCCATGGGGACCACAGCGACACCATGGGCGCCCGAGACACGGGCTGGATCCAGATCTACTCCGAAAATTGCCAGGAAGCCTACGACAATTTTATCCAAGCTTTTCGCATCGGCGAACACCCCGATGTCCTAACCCCTGTACTCGTCGGCCTCGATGGCTTTATCATCAGCCATGCCGCAGAGGTCGTCGAAGTGGAAGACGATGACGCCGTCAAGAAGTTCGTCGGCGAATTCAAACCGCCCTTTCCGCTTCTCGACACCAGCCGGAAATTCACCGTGGGGCCGATCGACTTCACCGACTATTACTTCGAACACAAAAGAAGCCAGATCGCGGGAATCGAGAATTCACCCCGAGTGATTGAGGACGTCGGAAAGGAATTCGGCCGGCTCTTCGGCCGTCCCTACGGTTTCTTCGAAGAATACAGAATGGACGACGCCGAGCTCGCCATCGTGGTCATGAGCTCGGCCGCAGGCACGGGAAAAGATGCCGTCGACGAGCTCCGGGCGGAAGGCCAAAAGATCGGCCTGCTCAAGCCCCGCATCTTTCGACCCTTCCCCCACATCCAAATCGCCGAGGCTCTGAAAAAGACCGCCGCCGTGGCGGTGCTGGACCGGTCGTCCTCGCCGGGCGCCTTCGGGGCCCCCCTCTTCACCGAAATCCGGTCTGCGCTTTACGACTACGAGAAACGCCCCAAGCTTGTCAACTATGTTTACGGACTTGGAGGTCGAGATATCAACGTCGAGCATTTCAAGGAGGTCGCCGGGAAGCTCGCCCACATCGCCGATTCCGGCAAGGCAGATGAGATGCTCGGCTATATCAATCTGAGAGAGTAGAGGAGACCTCCCAAAGGAGAAAACGAATATGGCAGTTAAACTCAAAGACTTGGCTCAAATGGAAGACCGCCTCGTCGCCGGGCACGGGATGTGCCTGGGCTGCGGGATCCCGCTCATCTTCAAGATCATCCTCAGGGCGACCGAAGACCCGATCATTGTGGCCAACGCCACCGGCTGCCTGGAGGTGTGCACAACCATCTTCCCCCGGACCGCCTGGAACTGCATGTGGGTGCACAGCGCCTTCGAGAACGCCGCAGCGACCATCGCCGGTGTTGAGGCCATGTACAAAGCCCTCAAAAACAAGGGTAAGATCCCCGCCGATAAAAAGATAAAGTTCATGGGCGTGGGCGGAGACGGAGGGACCTATGACATCGGTATCCAGGCTCTCTCCGGTGCCATGGAGAGAGGCCACGATATCGTCTACGTCTGCTATGACAACAACGCTTACGCCAACACGGGAGGACAGCGCTCCTCGGCCACCCCGCTGGGCGCTTCGGCGACCACTTCGCCGGCCGGGTCCAAGAGCCCGGGTAAGATCCAGAAAAAGAAGGACCTGACCAAGATACTCGCCGCCCACAACATCCCCTATGTCGCCCAGGCCAGCGCCCACCGATGGCAGGACCTCTATAATAAGGCCAAGAAGGCCTTCGAGGTCGAGGGACCGGCCTTTCTGAACGTCCTCTGCCTGTGTCCGACGGAATGGAAATACGACGAATCTCAGGGGATCAAGCTTGCCCAGCTCGCCACCGACTCGTGTGTCTGGCCGCTCTACGAAGTCGAAAATGGAAAATACAAGATCAACTACAAGCCCAAGGAGAAAAAGCCCGTCCTGGAATGGCTCAAGCCCCAGGGACGCTTCCGCCATCTCTTCAAGGAGGCCAATGCCTGGATGCTCGAAACCATTCAGAAGGAAGTCGACGGGGATTGGGAGGAGCTGAACAGGCTCGCCGGGTCCTCGGGATCCTGAGGCCCTCAGAATAGACTACTCCCCAGGGGTGATAAGAAATCCCATCTCGATTCACCCCCCGCGGGGATTGCTCCTTTTTAACGCTGGATTCATTCTAACCATAGCCCTCCGAACAGAGGGTTGTTTTCTGTCCGGGAGGGCGAGTTTTGGTGAAGAAAGGAACGGCCATGATCAACCCGTCAAAATCCCTATCGCGGTTGGCACCGGTCTTCCTTATCCTTTCTTTGATCACCCTGCCGGGAGACGCAGGAGCCTTTGCAAAGAAGCTTCGGGTTTCTGCCGATTATGCCCGGATCTATCTCCAGCCGGATGATTCCTCTCCCGTCGTCGACACCCTGGATAGGGGACACATCCTCTCACTGCTCTATTCCGGAAAAATGAAGAGAGTCTGGTATTATGTCTGTTTCAAATCAGAAAAGACGGGACGGACCAAGTCGGGATATGTCCTCGACTCGGCCGTCGAACTCCTCTTCGACTCTCTCAAGACCGTCACCATTATGGAAGAGAGCGAGGGTCTCCGGGTCAATTATGTACCCCGCAAGTTCGAAGAAATGAATTGGGGACTGAGCAAGAAGCAGATCCTGGAGATGGAAGGAAAACCTTTGGCCCAAAGGAAGGCGAAGGGCCTGGACATCATGGACTATCAGCAGAAGCTCATCAACCTGGACTGCTCCATCGAATACATCTTCGCCGCCAATAAGCTGACCCGCACCCGCTTCTCATTCACGACCGAGTATCTCGACAAGAACGCCTACCTCGAGGATTATCAGAAGATCAAGGACGCCCTCGTCCAGAAATTCGGCCGACCCCTGGAGGAAAGCATGGATTGGCGGGATACCACCTTCAAGGACGATTTCGAGTCCTGGGGAGAGGCGGTCAGCCTCGGGCATCTGGAACTGAACTCCCGCTGGCAGACACCCCAAACCGAGATTCTGGCCGTTCTGAGCGGGAAGAAGGAGGAGATCCTTCTGACGGTCCAATACTCTGGCCTGCAACTTAAAGAACTGGCCAGAAAAAGCGAAGAAGAGTAAGCCTCTCCTTAGTCCTTCCCGGATTTCGATCCGATCACCACTTCGAAGGCTTTTTCTGGAGCTAGAATGCTCCTGATATAGGCATTGACCTTATCCAGAGTGAGCGCCCCGATTTCCGCTGAGAATCCGCCGAAATAGCCGAACCCGAGGCCGACCGACTCGAAATAAGCCAAGGTTGCGACCTTTCCGGTTTTCGTCTCGTTTTCCCGGATGAAATCAGCGACGGCCGAGATCTTAGTAAAGGCCAGCTCCTCAGCACTGATGCCGTTTTGGTAAAGGTCTAAAACCGTCTCCCGGAGAGCGGCCTTAGCGTTTTCCATCTTAAGACGATCGGTCTCGAGGTAGGCCACGATCACTCCTCCGGACTGCATCTGGGTCGCTTGGCAGTTCACGTTATAGGCCAGCTTCTTCTCGGTACGGAGAGGCCAGAGCCTTGAGCCAGGACCTTTGCCCAAGAGGTTCTCGAGGAAGGAGGCGAGGGCAAAATTATGGGGCGAAACCTCGGGCAGGGGATAGGATAGACCAACATATGTTTGCTTGGTCTCACGGTCGATACGGACGGCCCGTTCCTCCGGTAGGGAGGCCGAAACGGGATCGAAAGAGATGGCCTCCCCCTCCGGAATCTTGGCAAAATATTTTCCCAAAAGGTTGAGGAGCTCTTTCCCGGGAAGGTCGGAGGAGAGGGCCAGGATCATGTTCGGGCCGACAAAATAGCGTTCGTAAAAATCGGCGACATCCCTGTTCTTGATGGCTTTGAGAGACTCCTTATCGCCATAGACAGATCCTTCATAAGGGGTGCCAGAAAAAAATGCCCCAAGGCAGGCCAGATGGCCGAGGCGGACAGAATCATCTTCCTCGATCAGACTTTGATGCTCCATGTGCTTCTTGACGGCGTCGATCCGGATACCGGAGAAGAGCGGGTCGAGGAAGATCTTGGAAAGGACTTTTAGGGAAGCCTCAAGGTTCTCGGTCAGGCATTCGATGTTGATAAGAGAATGGTCGTTCAGGACCGTGACAGAAAATCGAGTGGCCAGGCTCATCAATTCCTGGACCTTGCCGGAATCCGGGATCTCTACGGACAGCCGCGTGGTCAGGAAGGAGAGGCCTCGCCTTCCGGCCGGTTCGGCACGCTTTCCGCCCTTGACCAGGATCTGGAGGAACGTGGTCGGAGAAGAATCATCAATTTCCAGGATGATGGATAAACCGTTATCCAGCGTGCTTTTCTGGGGCGGGCCCTCTCTGGACGACACGGGCTGTCCCCATCCACCCAGACAGAGCAGTGCAGTGAACAGAGAAGAAAGGAGCGCTCCGGAATTTGCTCTTTTTCTCCCGGGGGTCATCTGTTCATTCCGCTTTTTTGGGAAGGATGGACACCATGACGTAATTGGCTCGGCTCAAAAATTTTGCGGCCGCCTTTCTCAGGTCACTCGACTTCACCCGGTCGATGCTTTCCAGGAACTTTCTCTCGGCCTCTCCTTCCCTAAGGATCATGAACTGGGCGAGCGAAGCGGCCATGGATAGCCCTCTCTCCTGGGCCCGATAGGCATTGTATTTTATATGGTTTTTGGCGCTCCCCAAACGGTCATAGGCGAACATGCTCTGCGCCCCGAGGACATCATCGGGCGAAAAATTCTCTTCCCTTGCCTTGCGCAGATAGCTGACTGACTCCCGTTTGACCCTCTTCAGGTTTTTGGGATCGAGGGTGAAAAAGACCAGCAGCGCCCCACCATACTTATGGGCCATGTAGGCCATGGAGAGGGTCTCGATTGATCTCCTCGGCCCCCGATTGAGCGCCGAGTAGAGCAGCGGATTGATGCCCCGGCCAAGGATCTCAGTGAGAACATCCAGACTGTACTGGTCAGGGCTATTGAAGTCCGGCGCCTGGACGGCAATGACGAGATAAGCCTTCTGGACGTCCATCTCCACGTCCAAATCGATGTTTTTTTCCGGCGGGGAGGCCAGCCCGATTTTTGCCCGGACGGGAGATTCACCCTTGATCCCGCTGAAAAAGGCACGCACTTTTTCTTCCATATCCGAGAGATTGAAGTCCCCGACCACCGCGATAGCGCAGTTGCCAGGAACAAAATAGTTCTGGTAAAACTCAGCGACTTCCCCGGCCGAGAGGTTCCTGATAACCTCGGGGTCACCGATCAGCGGATTAGAGTAGGGGTGCCCGGGGAATAGGTTCTGATAAACAAGCATGGAGGCATATCTGAATGGATCATCTTCTAGCTGGCGGAATTCTTCCAGGATGACCTCTTTTTCCGCGTCCAGCTCTTCCTGCGTGATCTTGAGGCGGAAGAGGATCTCGCGTTGGTTGTCGAGAGCAAAATCGGCGGAAACGGCCGGAACCGAAATCTCGAAAAAAGCCAGGTCGTTGCCGGTGTGGGCATTGAAATAAGCTCCGTGACGCCTCACGTCCCGGCCGATTTCGTTGCCAGAGCGGACTTCCGTGCCGCGAAAGAGGAT
>CAYOZW010000092.1:0-11851 GCA_964408495.1 uncultured Eubacteriales bacterium | reverse complement strand
CCGCTGGGGACGAACGCCTGTCATCCTCGGCCGAAAGGACGGCGCTACGGCGGTCACCCTGGAAACGTGTGCCTTTCCCAACCTCGGATTCACGACCGAAAAATTCCTGGGTCCGGGGGAGGTTGTTTTCATAAGCGCCGAAGGCTATGAGCAGAAATCCCAACCGCGGGACCGCCTCCAGATTTGCGCCTTCCTCTGGGTTTATTACGGCTATCCGGCATCGAGCTATGAAGGCATCAATGTGGAGGGAGCCCGCAACCGCTGCGGCGCCTTCCTCGCCCGAAGAAACCCTCTTCCCCTCGATTTCGTGGCGGGAATCCCAGACAGCGGGATCGGGCATGGCCTCGGCTACGCCGCCGAAGCCGGCATTCCCTTCAAGCGACCGTTCGTCAAGTACACGCCGACCTGGGCCAGGAGCTTCATGCCCCAAAACCAGGATATGCGTGACCTCGTGGCCCGCATGAAGCTCATTCCCATCCAAGAACTCATCGAGGGCAAGAGATTCCTCTTCTGCGAGGATTCGATCGTCCGCGGCACCCAGCTCAAAGACACTATCCAGAGGCTCTATGATTTCGGGGCTCTGGAGGTCCACATGCGTCCCGCCTGCCCGCCGCTCGTCTACGGCTGCAAGTTTCTGAATTTTTCGATTTCCCGCTCGGAGTTCGACCTGGCCGCCCGGCGGGCCGTCCGCGAACTGGAAGGGGACCATCCCAAGGACCTGAGTCTTTTTGCGACCTTCGGAACAGATCAATACAAGGCCATGGAGGAAAAAATCAGGCGCAGGCTTAACCTCAGCACTCTCAAATATCAACAGCTGGAGGACCTCGTCGCGTCCATCGGCCTGCCCAAAGAGAAACTCTGCACCTATTGCTGGGACGGCTTTGAGCCCGGACAATAGACCCAAAAAATGAGGGTCGAGCGGAGCTGGGAGCTTTCGGTTTCTAAAAAAGTAAGGCGGCGGGGAGTTGAGGTTTAAGGCGCTGGTCTTCCTCTTCTGCCTGGCGGTTTTTGTGGGCTTTTCCTGTCATCAGAGAACCGAAGAGGATTCTGCTTTGGAAGTCATTGATATCTTGACGCGGCTGGCCGAGCAAAAGGACGTCGAGGGGATGATGACCCGCTTCGCCGGGGATTTCGTCGATTTTGAAGGCCGCGACAAGGAGCAGCTTAGGTCTCTGCTCTTGAGCGACTTCAGCGACCGGCCGGGTATCGTCGCCCACAAACTGAGCAGCCGGGTTATCCGCCTTGAAGACGGGCAGGCCGGGCTAGAAGTCGAGGTGGCGCTTTCCTCCGGAGGTGCCAAAGCCTTGCGGCGCCTCGTCCGACTTTCGCCGGATATCTATCGCATCCGGATCGATCTTATTAAGGACGGCGGGACTTGGCTCATTTCCTACGCAGAATGGACAGGGATCAACTTGCCCGATCTCCTTCCTGAATCCGCGTCCTTCCTGAAGAGACTCTTCCCGAAACTGTAGTGGGAAAGGCCGATCTCAAACGAAAGCCCTCAGCTTGTCGTTGAATTCGGAGGACTGCAGCTTGCGCAGGGCCTTGGTCTCGATCTGCCGCACCCTCTCCCTGGTCACGCGGAGGTGTTCCCCGACTTCCTCGAGCGTATGGTCGCCGCTTTCGCCCAACCCAAAGCGGAGCCGAAGGACCTCTGCCTCTCTCTGTGTCAAGCTCTGGAGCGCCTGCTCTATCTGGCTTTTCAGGCTGGAATGGATGACGGTGTCTAGGGGGGAGGGGAGGTCTGTATCCTGAAGCAATTCGCTGAAGAAACTCTCCGCATTATCGCCGATGGGTGTCTCCAGGGAGAGCGTATCTTGGGTCGTCTGGATGATCTCCTCCATCTTTTTAGGGGCAAAGCCTGTCCTCCGGGCGATTTCATCGACCGAAGGATCTCTCCCTTTCTCCTTGATGAACTCCTGGGTCGAACGGGCCAGCTTCTGCAAGGTTTCGGTCATATGGACGGGAATGCGGACGGTCCGGGACTGGTCGGCGATCGCCCGGGTGACCGCCTGACGGATCCACCAGGTCGCATAGGTGGAAAACTTATGGCCGAGACGGTGGTCGAATTTTTCGACCGCCCTGATCAGCCCGATGTTCCCTTCCTGGATGAGGTCGAGAAAGTGGAGTCCGCGATTCTGGTAGCGCTTGGCTATGGATACCACCAGCCTCAGGTTAGCGGCCGCCAGCTCATTCTTGGAGTCATCCCGCATCATCCGGCCTCTTCGGATGAGACCATAAGCTCTCTTCCAATCGGGATATCGCCGCTTCCGGCTCTGGCGGCTCTTACGGACGGCGGCCCGGCATCCCGACTCAACATTCCTTATCATCCTGTCCCATCCTTCCTGCCTGAGGTTAAGCCCGGGAAGAAGGCGGATCATCCGGACGAGAAGCCGGCCGCGCCTAAAAATGGTCTTCTTGTTTAGCGGGAGTCCAGCCAGCCGTCTTCCCAGCCTCTTGATTTCTCCAACACGCGCGCGGGCTTCGATCAGGGCTTTCCTAAAATTGTCCCCTTCGACCTCCGCTTCGGTCAGATCGAATATTTCTCGCAAAGATTCGGGCCGTTTCCGGAGCCGATTCTCTAGCTCTCGGAGGGATTCTAAAAAAAGAGGTGTCAGCAGGAGCCCTTTAACGATCGATCTCTTACCTTTCTCGATCTTCCTGGCAAGATGGACTTCCCCTTCCTTGGTCAGGAGCATGACCCGGCCCATGTCTTTGAGATAGACACTGACCAGGTCGGCATCAGGTCCGCCCCCCGCGGAAATCGACGCTTTGCCTCCCCGGAGACGGGGAGAGGTCCGGTCATCTGCCCCGGAGCTGTGTTCCTTGCCGGAGATGTCTTGAGAGCGAAACTCTTCGAAGGGCAAGAATTGATCTTGCCCCTCGGAAAGGCGCAGCCCAAAACCGTTCCGGCCGTTCCCCATATATGAAAATGCCATGGTCTTCTCCTCTATATCCTAGCATTCATATAGGATAACTAAGCTAATGTCAAGAAAGTTGCATTTTTTTCTTGGGGGGAAAGCGCTGGCTGTGTCGGGGAATTAGCAAAAGGAGGGGTTTGGGATGGCGGATACTCGCCCAGCCAGCTCAGCGGGCATCCACAATAACTCTAGCATATATATACTATTAATTCAATAATATTTATAAAGTTACTCGTATTAAAATCCCCGGTCGCTTGAACTCACCAACATTTGACAGGTTTGTCCGGTTCTGCTTCAATCCACCCGCTGGAGGAAAGGCAAGGGCCGGCCCATGAAAGGAAATGATCTCAAGTCCGGCTTTCCCGGTCTTCCCATGAACCTTGCCCATCTTCCTCAAGCGCTCAGGCCCTATCTCCGGGTCGGAACATTCTCCTGGAAATACAATACCTGGAAGGGTTTGCTCTATGACCCCGGAAAAAACTTATCGTTCCGAGGACTACCTCCACCATCCGACGCTTGCTCGAAGCCCTCTCCTTAAAAAACCTATTGATATTCTGCCTTCCTCCTGATATATTTTTCGCCAAGATGCCAAGACGGCGCAGGAAAGACCAAAAAAAGCCTCCTCTCGTGCCCGAGGCCGAACGACTAAATCATGACGAGGTCGAGATGCGCAAGAAGAAGGAGCGGGCCCGGACGGTCAGAGAAAGACGCCAAGAGAGCCGGATCAGCGAAGAGGACAAAGTCGTCATCGACCTTCTGACCAACGGCCAGACTCCCGGGGACAGGTCGACTATTAACGCCTTGACAAAAGACATCTCACCCGGCGGCGTCAGGATCATGACTAACCTGCTCCTGCCCGTGGACACTCCTCTCAAGATGGAGATCGTTCTTTCCCAGAGGCGCCGGCGTATTCACACCATGGGTGTGGTCCGCTGGGCGCGCAGCGTTTACGAGGAAGAATTGTTCGAAATGGGCATCGAATTCAGCCAGATCTCGCCAGAGGACAAGATGCTCCTCCTCGAACACACTTACCGGAAAAAGGAATGATCCTCCTCTGCCGGGATAAGAAAGGAGTCTGATCATGGGTAGAGCGATTCAACGGCGGGAATTTCTAAAATCAGGCTTGAGGGCCGGGCTGACGACGGCTGTGGCAGGACCGATTCTCCATCGGCTCGTCCTCAGGCCTCTCCGCGGCCAGGGCATGGATATTCCAGATATCGCCGTCGTCTCCGGGGATGATTACGGACGGAACGCTGTCAAGGCCGTCGAGCTTTTAGGTGGGATCGGGCGGTTTGTCCCCAAGAACTCCCGCGTCCTCATCCTGGCGAATGTCCAGAGCAGCCATCCCGGCACCTATACCAACCCGGAAGTCGTCCGGTCGGCCATCCGGCTCTGCAAGGAGGCCGGGGCCAAAGAAGTCAACCTGGTCAGCTGGCTGGTCCTCAAGAATTGGGAATCGACGGGCCTGGCCAAAGTGGCGGCCGAGGAAGGGGCCGGACTGAAATTAATCGAACGCGATGATGCCAACTTCAAATCCGTTCAGGTGGCTGCCGGGACAGCGCTCCAGGAAGCGCGCATCCTGAATATCTTCTTTGATCATGATGTCTTCATCAACATGCCGGTGACCAAGGACCATGCCGGCAACAAGTTCACCGGGACGATGAAAAACCTGATGGGATTGAACTCACCGACGTCCAACCGAACATTTCACAAGGAGAATTGGCAGACCGACGCCGGCGCTATCGAACACCTCGACCAATGCATCGCCGACCTCAACACGGTCGTTAAGCCCACTCTCAACATCGTCGATGCCACCGAGTTCATCACCACCAACGGTCCGTTCGGGCCGGGGGAGATCCTCAGGCCGAAGAAGGTCGTCGCCGGAGTGGATAGGGTGGCGATCGACGCCTATTGCGCCTCGCTCCGGGGCCTCCGGGGAGACGACATCATCATGATCAAGCGCGGCCGGGACCACAACCTGGGCCGGCTCGATCTCAAGAAGGTTAAGATCAAGGAGATGCCCGCCTGATCCGGCGATGGTCGGTCGCGGCCGCTTTTTCCGTTCTGGCCTTGATCTGTAGCTGCGGTCCCGGACGGCTCCATGCCCAGGCCAAGGATACGCCTCTAAGGGCGTTTCTTCCCGGGCCTGAAGAAATTCCGTCCTGGACGAGAGACGGCGAATCCCAATATTTTTCCGGCGAAGATCTCTTCACCTATATCGACGGCGGAGCCGAGATCTATTTTGAATTTGGCTTCCAGCGGGTGGTTGTCCAGGATTACAGGACAGATGCCGGCCGCCGTCTTTCCCTGGAGATCTTCGAAATGACCACGCCGGACGGCGCCTATGGAATTTTTACGTTCAAGAGGAGTCGGCACGGCGACCCGGTCTCCCTGGGCGATGAATGCCAACTGGCCGATTACTATTTGAACCTGCGCAAAGGACCTTATCTTGTGACTATCACGGGCCTCGATTTGGGTGACGACGCCAAAAAAGAAATCCTTCTCCTGGCCGGGACTATTGAGCCGAAAATGGACCTGTCAACGGACCCGCCGAATCTTGTTTCCCGCCTGCCGCCGGCGGGACTGGAGCCCCAGAGCATCAAGTACTTCAAAGGACCTTTATCCCTCTACAACGATTATCCCTTTTTCCAAAACGATGTCTTCGCCTTCTCCGCCGGAGTCAAGGGAGGATATGACGGCGGTTATTCGCTGTATATATTCGAATACCCCGACGGTCAGAAGGCTCGGTTGAGGTTTGACGCGGCCGGAAAAGGCTTCGAACAGAGCGAAAGGTACAAGGATTTTACAGAGAGGCAGAGGGTCTATCGACTGAAGGATGAAAAAGACAACCGGATCTTCGCCGCGGTGAAGGGGAGATTTATCCTGGTTCTGATCGGTCACGAAGCCGGGTTGGACGCCGGGAAAATCTTTCTTTTGATCAACCAAGATCCAGCCGATTCTTAACCCCGCAATCCTTGGAAAGATATCGGATCTTGAATCCTCGGGAGGATGAAGACTCATGAACAAGCGAAATTTTTCCCCCTTGGCGACAGCGTTGTGCCTTTTTGTATTAATTCACTTGGCTTCGGCAACAGGCCCCCCGACTCAGGTCCGCACCGAAAAACCCGCGCTCCACGGAAAGCACTGGGTCGCGATCACGGGAAAGCCGCTGGGGGCCACCGCGGGCAGCATGATTTTCCTCAAGGGCGGAAACGCCGTCGACGCCGCCTGTGCGATGCTGGCCGCCGTTTGTACGATGTATGACGTTCTGAGCTGGGGAGGGGAAACCCAGGCATTGATCTACAATCCCCAGACCCGCAAGGTCATTGGAGTCAACGCCCTGGGCGTAGCTCCGACGGGAGCGACACCCGATTTTTTCCGCAGGAAGGGGATGCATTATCCCCCTGCCTACGGCCCCCTCGCTGCGGTAACTCCGGGCACCCCGGGCGGCTTGATGGTCATGCTGGCCGAGTTCGGAACCCTGACACTCAAGGACGTGCTCCAGCCGGCCATCCAGATGGCCGACGGATATCCGGTCGAGGCGGAACTTGCCCGGAGCATCGAGCGGAACAAAAAACGTCTTAGAGATTGGCCCTATTCGAGAAAAGTCCTCCTTCCGCATCCCCAAAAAGATTGGGAGGCGCCCGAGCCGGGCGAGGTTTTCCGTCAATCCGACCTGGCAGCCACGTTGCGAAAACTGGTGGAGGCCGAACGTCTGGCATTGTCTTCCGGGATGAGCCGCAAGGAAGCAATCTATGCCGCCTACGACCGTTTCTACAAGGGCGACATCGCTCAAGAATTCGCTCGCGGATGCCAGGAACAGGGCGGATTGATCACCACCGATGACCTGGCCCGTTGGAAGGTCTATCTCGAGGAGCCAGTGACAACGAACTACAAGGGGATTGATGTCTACAAACTCACCTGCTGGGTCCAGGGCCCGGTCATGCTCCAAGCCCTCAATATGTTGGAGAATATCGACCTCAATCCCCTCGGCTTCAACTCAACCGCCTATATCCACACTCTCTATCAGGTCATGAACCTGGCCTTCGCCGACCGGGATTTCTACTATGGCGATCCGTATTTCCCCCCGGAGGAGCCGATCCGAGGGCTCCTCTCCAAAGAATATGCCGGAGAAAGGCTCAAACAGATCAACTGGGAGGCCAATGACCCCCAGGCCAAGCCCGGCGATCCTTACCCGTTCATGGGCCTGGAGAATCCCTATCTTCACTACCTCGAGAGATGGAAGAATGAGCCACCGTCCAAACTCCGGGACACCGCCAGCTTTTTCACCGGGACGACCTCCATCCAGGCCGCTGACGAACAGGGGTGGGTTGTTTCCGTGACACCAAGCGGCGGCTGGATCCCAGCCTGTATCGCCGGAACGACCGGCATCGGGATGAGCCAGCGCATGCAGAGCTTCGTCCTGGAGGAGAGCGAGAACCCTTTCAATGTCGTTTCCCCCGGGAAGAGGCCGCGGGCAACGCTTACCCCCGGGTTGGCCCTCAAGGACGGAAAACCCTACCTTTCCTTCGCCGTTCAGGGCGGCGACACCCAGGACCAAAACCTCCTCCAGTTCTTCCTCAACGTCGTCGAATTCGGGATGGGCGTCCAGCAGGCCTGCGAGGCACCGAACATCACCAGCTATCAGATGCGGGACTCCTTCGACATGCACGAGACTTTCCCGGGAAAGATAGATTTGAACGAGAGGACACCCCAAGACGTTCGGGACAAGCTGGCATCCATGGGCTATGAGATCAGAATCCGGAAATACACATCCGGACCGATCAACGCGATCTTTTTCGACCGGAAGCACGGAACGTTCTGGGGAGGCTCCTCGAACTACGGTGAGGACTACGGCATCGCCTGGTAGCGAGCTGACGAACCTAACCCCAAGCCATTTTTTTGACACTTTTCGGGAAGCTATGATATATGAATCCTCTCTATGGCCGACTCCAAGCTCCTCTCCCGCTTTCTGGACGCTCAGCCCAGGATCCGCAGGCGTTTTCCCCAGCTCGAAAAGGACATCCACGGCAACAGGCGCATCCATCTCAACTCCGGGGCCGGCACACTGACCGTCGATTCCGCTGCCCGGGCCATGGCCGAAGCCACGACCTGGCTGAATTCGCTTCCCGGAGAAATTTATCCTGCCGAAGTCACGACAAAGCATTTCCACTGGCAGATCCGTCAGATTGCCGCGGATTTTCTCAATGCCCCCCGGGCGGAAGAGATCAGTTTTCATAATTCGACCTCGCAGGCGCTTTTCAATCTGGCCCTTTCCATGCGCGGCCTGATCCGGGGGAGGAACAACCTGCTCGTCACCGACCTAGACCACATGGCCAATGTCTCCCCCTGGGAATCGGTCGGTGGAAAATGGTGGGGCGCCGAGGTCCGCCGAGCCCGGATCGGAGACGACGGCCAGTTGGACGGCGACTATCTCCTCTCCCTGATCGACTCGAAAACAGCTCTCCTGGCCGTCACCATGGCTTCAAACAGCATCGGCACGATCGTCCCCCTCAAGGAGCTCATCGGCGAAGTCAGAGCAAAATTCCCCTCCTGTTTGGTTTGTGTGGATGCCGTCCATCATGCCCTCCACGGCCCTATCGACGTTCAGGCCCTTGACTGCGATTTCTTGGCCGTCTCAGGCTACAAGATTTTCGGGCCGATGTTGGGTGTTCTTTGGGGCAAAAAGGCCCTCCTTGACCGCCTGGTTCCGTTCCGCGTGGAAACCAGCAAGAATGAGACTCCTTTCAAGCTGGAGCAGGGAAGCCTGAACAATGCGGCCTTAGCCTCGTTTGGGGCGGCCCTTCAATACCTGCTTTGGGTGGGAGGCGAAGTTGAACCGGACGCTCCTTCCGAGGACCGAGCGGCCAGATTCCGCAGGGCTATGGCCGCTATTGCCACCTATGAGCAGGAAGTTTCGAGGATCGTGCTCGAAGGGCTGGCCATCCTCGACCGGGCCAAAATCCATTGTTTTGGCATCACCGACCCCGCCAAAAGCAACCGCCGAGACCCAACCTTCGCCTTTGAAGCCGACGGCCGAAGCCCTGCAGAGGTCAAGGCATTCCTGTGGGAGAAGCACGCCATCCAAGTGGCTGACGGAAATCACTATTCCGCGTTCTTCTATCGCCATCTGAAGAAAGACAGCGTCTGCCGGGCCAGCTTTGCCCATTACATCAGCCTTGATGAGACCCGGGCTTTTCTGAAGGCCCTGAAAGATTTGATCGAGTGAAGACCGAGAGGCCTCGCGCTCCAGAGCAGAAGGCCAAATATCTTTAAATTGGAAAGGAAGGCCCCATGAAAAAAAGCGCATTCCCTGTGGCTGTTTTCTGTGTCGTCCTTTGCTTCGCGCTTTCCCTGGATGCTCAGGACAAAAAACCGCCTAAACTCTTGAACACTGAAACCTACATGGAAATGGAATCGGTCGGCAGTCCGGCCATTTCTCCAGACGGAAAGAACATCATCTTCACCCGAGTCTGGGTCGACAAGCTCAACGACCGCTCAAATTCCAGCCTGTGGATCACGGATATCGAGGGAAAGCGTATCCGGGAGCTGACCTCGGGAAACTGGCGGGATTCCTCCCCGGTCTGGTCGCCGGACGGACGGAAAATCGCTTTCATCTCCGACCGGGACGGCACTTCGCAAATCCAGGTCATGTGGCTGGACACCAGGGAGGTCGCCCAGCTCACCCATGTCGAGGATTCCCCTTCGAGTCTCACCTGGTCCCCGGACGGGCGAAAGCTGGCCTTCAGCATGTTCATCGCCGATGAGAAGCCGATCCTCAAGGTCGAGCTTCCCCGGCGGCCCAAGGGCTCCAAGTGGGCCGACCCTGCCATCCTTATCGACCGCCTGTCCTGGAGGAGCGACGGCCGAGGTCCCTTGCCCAAGGGGAATTCCCATATCTTTATCATCGACGCCGAGCTCGGCGGAACACCCCAGCAGGTGACATCCGGGGATTTTTCGCACAGCGGGCCGGAATGGTCTGTTGATGGCCGGAAGGTCTATTTTTCCGCCATCCGCAAGCCTGACCCCGAATACCAGGAGAACGATTCAGAGATCTACGTCGTCGACCTCGAGTCTCGGGAAATCACCGCCCTGACCGAGCGAAAAGGACCCGATTATGGGCCGAATATCTCGCCGGACGGGAAGTGGATTGCCTATTCCGGTTATGACGACAAGAATTTCACCAGCCATCTCTCCAGTCTTTATTTAATGGATATGGAGGGAGGAAAAAAGAGGAGACTCTGCGGCGACCTGCCCAACTCACCCGCCGACGTCATCTGGTCGGCGGACGCTTCCGGGGTCTACTACATGATGGCCGAAAGGGGAGAATCCAACCTTCAGTTCGTCTCGCTCGAAGGAAAAACCAAAAAAGTGACTTCGGGCGTTCACTCTATCTATGGATTGTCCATCTCCAGGACGGGCCAAGCCGCTGCCGTCGTCTCCACCTTTCACCGTCCCGGATACCTGGCCACATTCTCCTTGCTCAAGCCGGTCGAATTCAAAACTCTTGTCGATGTCAACGCCGACCTCCTGAGCGGGGTCAAGCTGGGCGAGGTCGAGGAGATCTGGTACAAATCCAGTGACGGCTGGGACGTCCAGGGCTGGCTGATCAAACCGGCCGAGTTCGAGCCCGGCAGGAAATATCCGATGCTTCTCTGGATCCACGGCGGGCCTTGGGCGATGTATAACGTCGCTTTCAATTGGGAATGGCAGAACTTCGCCGCCAACGGGTACGCCGTTCTTTACACAAATCCGCGGGGGAGCACCGGATACGGGCAGGACTTCGTCAACGGCATCCAATACTCCTATCCGGGCAAGGACTTCGATGACCTGATGGCCGGAGTGGACGCGGCCATCGCTCGGGGGTTCATAGACAAAGATAACCTTTTTGTCTGCGGCGGGAGCGGCGGCGGAGTGCTCACCGCCTGGATCGTCGGCCATACCGGCCGTTTTAGGGCGGCAGTTTCGATGCGCCCGGTCATTGACTGGCACTCCTTCGTCGGGACGACGGACGGCCACATGTGGTACCGGCAATTCCGGAAATACCCGTGGGAGGACCCCCTGGAATACGCCGCCCGTTCGCCTCTCCATTACGTCGCCAACGTAACCACGCCGACCATGGTCATGACAGGAGAAGCCGACCTGCGCACTCCGATCGGGCAGAGCGAGGAATATTACCGGGCTTTGAAGACGCTCAAGAAGGACACCCTCCTGGTTCGGATGCCCGAAGAATACCACGGCTGGCGGCGGCCTTCCCACCGCCTGTTGCAGCAACTCTATCTCATGGCCTGGTTCGAGAAGTACCGGCTTAAAAAAGATCAATAAAGGAGGATCGGGATGAACAAAAAACACTTAAACCGCTTGGTCATCGTCCCTCTGCTGACATTCGCTTTTTGTTCCGCCCTGGCCTTCGGCCAGAGGACCGGCTATTCCAAGGAAGAATTCATGCGCCGCCGAGCGGCCCTCATGGACAAGGCGGGGGACGGCCTGATCGTGCTCTTCGGCGAGACAACGCCGCTTCCCGGTGCCCATTTTCACCAGGACAATGATTTCTACTACCTGACGGGTGTAGAAGACACGGGGGCGGCCCTGATCCTGATCCCCCGGATGAAGCAATCCCTTCTCTTTCTGCCCCAGCAGACCCCGAGGGAGGCGATGATGGGAGGCGGGAACCTGCTCAAGGATCCCCAGGCCAAGGAAAAGACGGGACTCGCAGAGATATACGATGTGAGCTTTTTTGACGAGTATCTCGGCCGGAACATCGCCCGGGCGGGCTTGTCCCTTTATCTCCGCCTCTCGCCGCGCGATACCATCGACAATGCTCGCTACGAAACGCTGATCTTCACGGCCCGCAGGTCTCGCCTTTTCTACAATGACCAGATCTCGCTCGACAACCACCGGGTTCTCAAACTCAGGGAGCGTTATCCGGG
>CAYOZW010000091.1:0-12144 GCA_964408495.1 uncultured Eubacteriales bacterium | reverse complement strand
ATCTGTCTAGGCCAGTACAGTTTGAATCAGCACATCTGCTCTCCCGGTATGAAGACATGCTCAAGGAGCTGAGCTCGGCGAATTGCACCATCTACGCATTGGATACCTTCCAGCTTTCTTCCGCCTTGGACAGTGATCCGGCGACAAGGGGCACCTACACCCTTCAGCAGATGACCAGCGCCACGGGCGGGAAATACTTCGGGAATATCAGCAAGTACGAGAAGCACATCGAGAAGATCCAGGACCTGACGGGATGTTATTATGTCCTGGGATATTACGTCGATGACAATTGGGACGGCGCCTACCACAAGATCAAGGTCGAGGCGACCCGGCCCGGTCTAAATATCCATGCCCAGAAAGGCTACTTCAACCCCAAGCCGTTCTCAGAATACAACGACGTGGAAAGGATGCTCCATCTCGTTGACCTAGCGTTGAGCGAGGAACCCTTATTCCAGAATCCTGTTCGTTTCCCCCTGGAGGTCGTGCCGTGCCCGGGCGGAGCCAAGGGAAACCTCTGCCTGGCGGCGCAGATCCCCGTCGAAAAAATAAGGGGGGTGCTGGCGGGGAAATCGGAGTTTGTGGCCGTCATTTTCGATGATGAAGAGAATATTATAACCCTCAGCAGAAACGAGAAAAAAACCTATACCCTCACAGGAGATCTGTTTTCCTTCGGCGCTTCTTTCTCACTGCTTCCCGGCAAGTACCAATGCCGGCTGGTCATCCGGAACCTCGAGACCGGCCGCGGGGCCGTCGCCTCCGCCACCGCCGTCATTCCGAATTAAGGTGACGGAGAATTAAGGTGACAGTTACCTTAATTCCAAATTGGATTCATCGCCGTTCTGAACTAAGGTGACTGTCACCTGAATCCGTCTTTTTATCACCCTCTCCCCGACCCTCTCCCGTTCAGGGAGAGGGAGTCATCTAATCCTCATTTCGAATTAATCGGGGCTGAGTGACCTGTCCTTATCAACCTAGATCACGGTTGTCTCATCCCATCTCGTGACGTATAATGACGCCTCACAAAGGAGGCCGAAGGAATGAAACGCACAGCCATCGCCCTGACCGTCTTCCTGGGCATGTTCTCGCTTGCCGTCGGGGCCGAGGTCACTCTCGACGTCAAGGAGCATGTCTTGGACAACGGGCTCAAAATCCTGATGATCCAGAAGCCCGGGGTGCCGCGGGTCGTCTGCCATGTCTATTTTAAGGTCGGCTCGATCAACGAGCGGCCCGGGATCACCGGGATCGCCCATCTCCACGAGCACATGATGTTTAAAGGGACGAAACAGATGGGGGTCACCGACTTCGAAGCGGACGCGGCCCTCGACCGCCGGATCGACGAGCTCATGGACAAGATCTACCGCCAGAAATTCTGGGAGCCCGAAGGGGGCGATAAAGACAAAATCGCCGAATGGCAGAAGGAGGTCGACGGACTCGTCCAGACGGAGAAAAAATACGTCGTCAAGGACGAGCTTTGGGAACTCTACATGAAAAACGGGGGCACGGGACTCAACGCCTCGACCTCGAATGAAACCACCGGCTATTATGTGACCCTCCCCTCCAACAAGGTCGAGCTCCAGATGTGGCTCGAGTCCGACCGGATGCTCAACGCCTATTTCCGCGAGTTCTACTCGGAGAAGGACGTCGTCATGGAGGAACGCCGGCTGAGCGAGAACCGGCCCGGATTTCTGTTCGGCGAACAGGTCGACGCCGCCTTTTTCGCGGCCTCGCCCTACCACTGGGAGGTCCTCGGCTGGATGGACGACCTGCGAAAGATCACCAAGCAGGACATGATCGATTTTCACGACACCTATTACGTCCCGAACAACGCCGTGGTGATCTACGTCGGCGACATCGACCCGGACGCCATCGTCGCCATGGCCGAGAAGTATTTCGGCCGCATTCCCAAGGGGCCGGCCCTCGAGCCGATCCGGACATCCGAGCCGCCGCAGTACAGCGAGAAAAGGCTCTACGGCGAGGGCCCTGCGCCCACCAGCTTGAGGATGATGTTCCACACTCCGCCCGACGGCCATCCCGACACGGCGCCGCTTGCCGTCCTGGCCGACGCCCTGGGTTCGGGCGGCGGCGGCGGGTTTCGCGGCCGGGGCGGAGGAGGGGGCAGCGGACGCCTCTATAAAACGCTGGTCAAGGAAAAGGAGATGGCCGTCAGCGTTTCCGCTTTCAGCCGGCCGCAGTGGTATGTGGGCGCGTTCCAATTCAGCGCGACGCCGCGCCTGGACAAAGGCGTGAAACCCGAGGACCTGGAGAAGGAGATCTGGGCCGAGGTCGAAAAGATAAAGAAAGAAGGCCTGACTCCTGAGGAGATCCAGAAAGCCCAGAATCGCTCCGAGGCCATGTTCCTCCGTAGCCTGGACAGTACAAGGGGGCTCGCCTCCCGCGTCGGCCGGGCCGAGCTCAACCGCGGCTGGAGGTCGGTCCTGGATGACGTCGAGGCCCTGAAAAAGGTGACCAACGAGGACATCCGGCGCGTGGCGGCACAGTATTTCGTCAAAGACAACAACCTCGCGGCCATCTATACGAGGAAAAGGGGACGGTAGGGAAGGAGGACGAAGATGAAAAAGACTATCTGCCTGATCATAGCGCTCTGTGTTTTAGGCCTCGGGTCGGGTTTCGGCCAGGCGGCTAAGCCTTCCGACCTGAAGTTCCCTCCCCTCAAGTACGACCCTCCCGACCCCAATGCTTATCGCCAGCAACTGCAAAACGGCCTCCGCGCCTATATCCAGGAGGATCACGACCTGCCGCTCTTCAGCATTTCCGCGCTTGTCAACTTCGGCGACCTCTATATTTCCCAAGAAAAGACGGGGCTCGGAAGCGTGATGGGGGATACTCTTATCAAGGGCGGCACCAAGACCAGGCAGGGCGACGCCATAGAGGAAAGGATTGATTTCCTCGGCGGATCCCTCTCGTTTTCCGTCGGCGACCGGACATCAACGCTCTCGCTATTCGTCTTAAGCAAAGACATCGATGAAGGACTCGACCTCTTTTTTGATGTCCTGATGAACCCGGAGTTCAGGGAGGACTCCCTAAAGCTCAGCCAAGCGCGCCTCATCGACAGGCTCCGCCAGGCCAACGACCAGCCCAACGCCGTCCTCTCGCGGGAATATTCCCGGCTTCTTTACGGCGATCATCCATTGACCCGGCAGCCGACCCAAAAATCATACGAGGGGATCTCGGCCGCCGACCTCAAAGCGGCTCACGGCCAATATTTTTTCCCCAAAAATATCATCCTGGCGGCGGCGGGAGATTTCAGCTGGAAAGACCTGGGTCCCAAGATCAACAAGATCACCTCCGGCTGGAAGAATAAAACACCGGCCTTCCCGGCCTTCTCCAAGCAGTTCCCCTCGTTCGAGCCCGGCGTCTATTTCATCCAGGAAGAGATCAACCAGGGCTATATCTCCCTCGGCCATCTGGGGATCGAGGACACCAACCCCGATTATTTCGCCATCCAGGTGATGAACTTCATCCTGGGCGGGGGAAGCTTCACCTCGCGGATCACCACCAAGGTGCGGTCCGACGAGGGCCTGTCCTACAACCAGGGCAGCCGGTTCACCACCATCTGGGGATTTCCGGGCACTTTTTCCGGCTACGTCCAGACAAAATCGGCCACCGCCGGCTATGCCATCTCCTTGATATTGGATGAGATGGAGAGAATCCGGAGGGAGCCGGTCGCGGCGGACGAGATGGAGACTGCGGTCAGCTACTACCTGGAGAGCTTTGCCGATTACTTCCAATCCCCCCAGGCGACGATGAGCAGTTTTGCCGTGCTGGAGATGCAGGGCAAACCGATGGACTACTTCAAGACCTATCGCAGCAAGTTCCAGGGCGTGACCAGGGAAAAAGTTATGGAAGTGGCCAAGAAGTACATCCGTCCGGACAAGATGGCCATCATGATCGTCGGCGACTGGGAACCCTGCAACAAGGGCGGGGAAAAGTGGGCCGGTCCTCTCGACAAATTCGGGAAAGTCCACCGGATCATCTTGCGCGATCCGCTGACGGGGGGGGAACCGAAAAGACCGTAAGGGTCAAGCATCGATAGAAGATAAGCAAAAATTTCGGGAAGAAACTTGATTGCGACTACGTCTAAACTGTCTTAAAGCCTATGTTTCTGTCTAATCATAAATCAAATTCAAAAACGTTTTTCACAGAGAAGGAGAGATTCATGAAGAAGACGATTCTTGCTGTCCTTCTGGCCTTCTGTCTGGTTCTCGGGCTGAGCGCCCAGGCGGCGCCCCCGCAGAAAGCACAGGCCCAGACCGAAGACGTTCAGAAGAACCTGGTGCTTGTGGAAAAAGCCCAAACCGCTATGGACAAGGTGAAGGCCGGGTTCGACTCCATCACGGCCAAAGACTCCATCGCCATGCTCAGCTACCTCGCTTCCGACCTGTTGGAAGGCCGGGAGACGTCGACCAGAGGATTCGAGCTGGCGGCCGAGTACGCCGCTTCGCTCTTCAGCCTCTGGAAGATCCAACCGGGCGGCGACAAGCCGGCTATGGGCGGAATGACAAGGGGCATGTTTTTTGGGGAACAGACCCAACGAAGGCCTCCCGAAAGAAGCTATCTCCAGGAATTCGCCCTGAAAGAAACATCCGACTCCTCCACCGAGGCCAACGTCGAGCTCAAATTAGGCGCCCTCAACAAGAGCCAGACATTCCAGTCGGGGATGGATTTCACGGGGATGATGCCGGGGACCGGGACGATCACGGCGCCGGTGGTCTTTGCCGGCTACGGGATCACCGAAAAGAAGCTCGCCTACGACGATTTCAAAAACCTCGACGTCAAGGGCAAGATCGTCATGATCCTGACCGACTCTCCCGGCAAGGATAACCCGGCGTCGCCCTTCCAGAAAGACGCGGAGCTCAAACAGAAATATGCCGAGGTTTCGCCTATGATGCGGTTCCGGCGCGGCGGCGGCGGGTTCAGCAAGACCGCGGAGATCGGGAAGCTCGACCCGGCAGTGATTCTGCAGGTCCAAAGCTCGGTCAACGACAGCGAGATGGCCAATACTCTGTCCAGGCCGCGGCCTGTCAACGACGAGAGGCCGATCATCGAGCGGACGCGTCGCCGGCTCTCTCTCCCCGGTGCCACCCAGCGGATGCCCTGGGACGGATCGCCTGTTCTCACCATCAGCTATGAAATGGCCAACGCCATCCTGGAGGCCAGCGGACAGAAGATCGAGGACTTGAAGCAGAAGATCGATACGACATTCAAACCGGCCTCGATGGAGCTTCCAGGGACCCGGCTGAGCGTTACGACCACGGCCAAAGTGACCTTGGTCCGCTGCCGGAACGTCATCGGCTACATCGAAGGTTCCGACCCCGAGTTGAAAAACGAAGTGGTCGTCGTCGGCGCTCATCTCGACCATCTTGGTGCGGTTGGGCCCTATGTCTACAACGGCTCGGACGACAACGGTTCCGGCTCCGTCGCTGTGCTCAACGCCGCCAGGGCTTTTGCGACCAACCCGGAGAAACCCAAACGGACCGTCGTTTTCTGCCTTTGGACGGGTGAAGAGGAGGGCCTTCTCGGCTCGCGCTACTACGTGATGAACCCCGAGTTTCCTCTGGACAAGACCGTCGCCTACTTCAACATGGACATGATCAGCCGGCCCTACACCGAAGCGAACCTGACCCGGATGGCCCGGATGATGAACCTGCCGGCCGACAACGAGCTTTTCAAGAAGGTCAAGCCGGAGAACTTCCTGCCGGTTTCCTTCTCGGCGGACGCGGGGTTTGCGGACGTGATAAGAAAGGTCGATCAATATATCGGGCTCGACCTCTATCTCCGGGAATCCGGAGCCGATCAGCGCAGCATGGGCGGAACTGATTATGCCTCCTTCGGCTTCGTCAAGGTTCCCTGGATAGGCGTCATGACCAGCATGCACGAGGACTATCACCAGACCGGGGACAGCGTCGACAAGGCCGACGGGGAGATGATAGAAAAAGTCTCCCGCCTGGCCTATCTGACGACCTACACCCTGGCCGACAAATAAGCACCGGAATCGCCGGCAGGAAAACGGTCTTCGTGTCATCGCGAGCACCCATTGGGTGCGTGGCGATCTCGTTAACTTGCCAGGAGATTGCCGCGTCCCCTTCGGGGACTCGCAATGACGGGTAAATTATCGACTTCTTTCTCTGTCGGCAATTCTGAGTCGCGTTGGACATCTTGACCGTTTTTTGGTTATCAGCTAGATTAAGTCTGATTTCGGGGCCCGCCCTCGACAGAGAGCGGGCCCCTTTTTCCTGCTCGACAGGGCATTTTTTTCAGGAGGCCGCCCGATGGCTAGGTTTTTTTCCCGGATAAGGATGATCGCGGCGTTTGTTTTCATCCTGGCAGCGCTCTCTTTCGTTCCCCAGGCCGGAGCGCAGGCGGAGCGGCCGCCCGAATACCGCGAACTGGTCAAGGCCACGCGGATCCAGGACCCCTCCGCCCGGCTTAAGGAGCTGGAGAGGATCAAGGCAGCCTATCCCGAAAGCCAGTACCGCTTGATGATCGATAACCTGATCGTCGGAGTCAAGGTGGAGATGGCCGATAAGCTCGAGACCATCCTCGACCTACAGAAGTCCGTTCTTGATTCCAGCCAGTCGGTCCAGCGTCCGTTCTATTATTTCACCTACTGCCTGGATATTCTGCAGCATCAAAACTTGGCCAAGTTCGACAAAAAGAAGGTCACCCAGGCTGTGGAGCAGTACATGGCAGAGGCCTACAAAGCGAGCTCCGACACGGAATTCCTGAAGACGAGCCCTCCCCAACAGCAGGCCTATCTCAAGTCGAACCTGCCCAATTTTTATATAGTCCTGGCGATGGCCCATCTTAACGAGGGAAAGTCCGAGCGGGCCATGGAGGCGCTGGAGGATTTTGGGAAAAACGAGGGCCGGCCGGAAAAAATGTACTACTACACCCTGGGCCGGACCTTAGCGAAGCTGGGCAAGGATAAAGACGCCCTGGAGGCTTATTTCGAAGCGGCCGTCGAGAACTACGAGGACGCCTACGTCAAGGCGAAAGAACTATGGGAGAAGGTCTATAAATCGAGCGAGGGGTTTTCTGATAAGCTGGAGGTCCGGCAGCGCGAGCTCCCCTTCCATCCCGAGTCGTTCCGGCCCGAAAATGGAGCTTGGAAAGGGAAAACCGTCCTGGCCGAGCTGTTCACCGGGTCCGAATGCCCGCCCTGTGTGGCGGCCGACCTGGGATTCGACGGGCTGATCGAGAGTTATGAACCTCAGCATCTCGCCGTCATTGTCTATCATCTGCCCATCCCCCGGCCGGACCCGATGACCAACAAGGCCTCGCGGGGTCGCGCCCTCTTTTACGGCGTGAACAGCACGCCCACTACGTTCTTCGACGGAGAGAAAAAGGGGGGAGGCGGGGGCCAGCGACCGATGGCCCAGGAAAAGTACAAAGAGTACCAGGCGGCCATCAACGAGCATATCGTTGCCGCCTCTGAGGTGAAGCTCAAGGTGAGCGCCAGCATCTCGGGTGACAGCGTCCAAGTCAAGTTTTCGGCCGATAAGGAACTCCCCGGGGCCGATTATCATATCGCCCTCGTCCAGAAAGAGGAGAAGTACCTCGGCTCTAACGGTCTCTATTTCCATAAGCTGGTCGTCCGAGACTTCGTGACCCTGGATGCGGCGACGGCCAAGGCGGGGAGCGCCCGCTTCAGCATCATGCAGGCCGAAGCCGACGCTGAAGCGCGGCTTGATGAGATCGAGAACGAGAGAGCCTTCACCTTTGCCGAGAGACACGGCCGGATCGACCGGGACAACCTGTCGGTCGTCTTCTTTCTCCAGAACAGCGAGAACAAGACTGTCTACAATGCGGCCGTCGCTCCGGTCACAAAATAGTCACGGATTATCAGAGCGACATTCACCAGGACGGCAGCCATAGTTATTGACTTGGTTCATCACTTTTGATACACTCAAAATGAGGCGAGAGAATGGCGACGAAAAACCCGCGTATCAATGTTGTGATGGAAGAATCTTTGTACCAGGGTGTGAAACGGTTGGCGCGAAGGGACGGGAAATCTATCTCTACTGCGGCAAGAGATTTGATAAAAGAGGCGCTTGCTGATCTAGAGGATGCTTTCTGGACAGAAGCGGCCGAAGAGAGAGAAAAAAGTTTCTCGGCAAAGAAGGCTCTTTCCCATGATAAGCTATGGGGAAAGCGGTGATTTATCGGCTGATTTACCACCCCCTTGTCGCTGAAGACATAAAAAACCTTCCTCAAAACATCAAGACTCGGATAAGAAACGCCATTGAAAAAAGGCTCATGATCGATCCGGTCAAAGCAGGCCGTCCTTTGAGGCAAAGCCTCTCAGGACATAGAAAAATGCGGGTTGGAGATTTCCGTGTTATCTATCGCCTGAAATTCGAGACCATTATTGTCCTAAAGATCGGCCACAGAAAGGACGTCTACGCTAAGGTCAAATCGCGGCTCTCCTAATAGTCGCGTGGGTCGGGGCCATCGCCCCGGTTACAAGGTAGGCAGCGCAGCTATTCGGCGTGCTTGACGATCTTCCCGTCCTTCATCACGAACATCACCTGACGTAGAGCCTGTATGTTTTCGAGCGGGCTGGCCGGAGTGGCGATGATATCGGCGGCCAAACCCTTGGCGATCAAGCCGCGCTGTTTCTCGATCTTCAAGAGCTCGGCGGCGTTGGTCGTCATGGCCTTGAGGGTTGTCGCCGGCGGAATACCTGCGGCCTGCCAGACATCCAGGTAATCGAGCATCATTTCGCCCCGGTTTTTGCCGGGCAGGTTGGAGACGGTGTCGCTGCCGAAGGCCATTCTCACGCCGATCTTATAGGCACGCTTGAGCCGGTCGATGATCGCGGCGGCATCCTCCTTCGCACGAGAGTAATTCATGTTCTTAAAGTGAGCTTCGGGAAAGTCTGTCCCGACCAACCAAGTCCCCTTCTCCTTCATGAGCTCGAGGAGCTCGTCCGAGAGATAGAAGCCGTGCTCGACCGAGTCCGCTCCACCGAGGATGACGTTGCGGGCCGCCTCCCCGCCCATGACGTGGACGGAAACCGGCCGGCCGGCGGCGTGGGATTCCTCGACGGCGGCCCGGATTTCTTCGAGCGTGTAGTAAAAGGCGCTGTTGTCGGCGACGAGCTTGATGCAGTCCGCTCCGTAGTAGATGTTCTGGCGGACGGCCTTGCGGACTTCTTCGACGCTGTCGGCGTCGATGTACTCGAACAGCCAGAAGGGACCCTGCTCGGGCGAGATATGCGAGGACTGGCCGCCGAAGGGACCGATGATCTTGCCGGAGGTCAAAACGGTCGGGCCGGTGAACCAGCCTCTCCGGATGGCGTCGCGGACATCGGCGGCGGCGTAGTTGGCGTCATTGCCCACGTCCCGGACGGTCGTGAACCCGGTCTGAAGGATATCCTGGGCCGTCTTCAGCCCGAGCAAGGCCCGCGTCGCCGTCGTCGCTTTGAGATAGAGGTCTTCGAGTGTCATGCTCGTGCCGAGGCCGTTGAGCGTGATGTGGGTGTGGGCGTCCATCAAGCCCGGCATCACCCAGGCGCTCGAGAGGTCGATAACCTCCGCGCCTTCGGGGATGGTCACACCAGGCCCGACCTCGGAGATCAGGCGGTCCTTCACCACGATGACCTGGTTTTCAGCGACGGTGCCGGCGGCGGGGTCGATCAGGTGACCGACGCGGATGGCTTTGGTCTGGGCGAGCATCGACCCTGCTGTGAGTAGGATAGCGGCTACAATAATTAAGACCGCGGTCCTTGGCGACCTGATAAAGCCTTGTTCTTTCATTTGACCTCCTGTCCTCGATAAGATCTCAAGATTCAGCAATGGGGAGTGTTTCCCTCCCTGAGTTGTATACTGCTGACCATAGAAAAAGATTATCCGGAAGCGCCATGAGAGTCAACGAAAATCCCCCTCTTCTGCGTCCTCCCCCACCAGGGGGGAGGAAACGGGTTGAGGATTCATCTGATCTTTTCGACATTCAGGAATCGAGCAAAAAACTCGTTAGCTCGGTCACCCGGGACGACTTCCCCGACGCTGGTTGTTTGGATATCTTGCTGCTTTGTTGGATCAAGACACGATTAGGCAATCCCCTAACAACTTTCCCAATTCCAATAAGCAAGGCCGCGGACAATAAAATCAATTACCCTCCTCCCCTGGTGGGAGGAGGTCGGGAGGAGGGGGGACCGTTCGAAGCTGGTCCGAAGGACCTTGGGGGATTTTTAATTTAAAGGGGATTTATTTCTTTAGCTTGAGACCGAGCTCGTCGAGCTGCCTTTCGCTCACTTCCGAAGGGGAGCCGGTGAGCAGACAGAGGGCGCTGGTCGTCTTGGGGAAGGCGATGACCTCGCGGATGGATTCTTCGCCGGCCAGGAGCATAACGATGCGGTCGAACCCCATAGCGATCCCTCCGTGCGGCGGGGTCCCGTAACCGAGGGCCTCCAGGAAGTAGCCGAATTTCTCCTCGGTTTCCTTTTCGCTGAGGCCAAGGAGGTCGAAGATTTTGCGCTGGAGGGCGAAGTCGTGGATCCGGACGGACCCGCCTCCGATCTCGTAGCCGTTGCAGACGACGTCATAAGCTCTCGCCCTCACCCGCAGGGGTTCGGAGTCGAGGAGAGGGATGTCTTCAGCGAGAGGGGAAGTGAAGGGGTGGTGCACGGAGACGATCTTTTTCTCCTCATCGCTCCATTCAAACAGCGGGAAATCCGTCACCCAGACGAAGGAGAAACCTTTCTCAGCCTGTCCGTGAAGGAGTTCCTTGCGGAAATACCCAAGTACGGAGAGCGCGGTTTCCCGGCGGTCGGCGATGAGGAGGACAAGGTCCTCGTCCCGGGCTTGCATCTTTTCCCAGAGGCGGCGCGCCTCCGCTTCCTCGAGCTTGAGCGACGACCGGAAGCCTTCCTGTTTCTTGAGCCAGATAACCCCCTTGGCGCCGAGCTCCTGGGCCTTCTGGCCGGTCTTGTCGAGCTGGCTCCGGGAAAGCCCGCCCCCTCCAGGGACCTTCAGCCCCTTGAGGACACCTCCCGCCTCGATGACCTTGCGGATGACTTCGGATCCGGACCCGGCGGCCTCGGCCGTGAGGTCGATGATCTCAGCTTTGATCCGCAGGTCCGGCTTGTCGGTGCCGTATTTTTCCAAGCTCTCCGGAAAAGTGAGACGGGGAATCGGTGTTTCCACTTTTTCCCCGATGATCTCGAAAATGGCTCCCAGCATTCCGTCGACCAAGGAGAAGACGTCCTCGCGGTCAACGAAGCTCATCTCGATATCGATCTGAGTGAACTCCGGCTGCCGCTCCGACCGTAGGTCCTCGTCCCGGAAGCAGCGGACGACCTGGAAGTAGCGGTCGAACCCGGAGATCATCAACGTCTGCTTGAAAATCTGGGGCGATTGGGGGAGGGCGTAGAACCGGCCCTTGTAAATACGGCTGGGAACGAGGTAATCCCGGGCGCCCTCGGGCGTGGACTTGGTCAGAAAGGGGGTTTCGATCTCCAGGAATCCCTGGCCGCTCAGGTAGTTGCGGGTGCGCAGGGCGGCTTCGTGCCGGAGGCGGACGGCGCGCTGTTTCGAAGGGCGGCGGAGGTCGATGTAGCGATACTTCATCCGGAGCTCTTCAGAAGCCTGAACCGGGTCGCCGATCTGGAAAGGCGGAACCTTGGAGACGTTTAGAAGCTCAATCTCTCCGGCGACCACCTCCACTTCGCCCGTGGCCATGTCTTTGTTGACGGATTTCGGCTCTCTCTTCCTGACGACACCGCTGACGGCGACGACGTGCTCCGGACGGAGCTTCTTGGCCGCTTCAAGGAGGTCAGGCTTGTCGGTGGTGCAGACGACCTGGGCGATGCCCTCCCGGTCACGGAGGTCGATGAAAAGGAGGTTCCCCATGTCCCGCAGCCTCTGGACCCAACCGAAAAGAGTGACCTCCCGGCCTTCATGCTCCGGCCGGAGGAGGCCGCAATAGACCGTCCGCTGGCGCTTCTGTGGATGATTCATCGATTCCTCTTCTCCGGGATCAGCTCTTGCTCAAGATCTTCAGGATTTCTTCTTTCGCGGCTTCCGTCTGGGTACCGGCTTTCATGTCCTTCAATTGGTAACGCCCCTTGCGGATTTCTTCCTCGCCGATGATCAGTGCCCAGGACGCTCCAAGCTTATTCGC
>CAYOZW010000090.1:0-12170 GCA_964408495.1 uncultured Eubacteriales bacterium | reverse complement strand
CTTTTGCGTCGAGTTCATCGAGGGCGAATCGATGCTTCTGAACCTGGACATGAAGGGGATCGCCACCTCGAGCGGTTCGGCTTGCACCTCGAAAGCTCTTAAGGCCTCCCACGTGCTCCTGGCGATGGGCATCGATCATGCCCTGGCTCAGGGATCACTGGTTTTCAGCTTGATTGACAGCACAACGGCCGAGGAAATCGATTATCTCCTGGACGTCTTCCCTCCCATCATCGACCGGCTGAGGAAGATGTCGCCCCTCTACACAAAATATCTGGAGGAGAATAAAAAATGATTTATACCGATAAAGTCATGGACCATTTCCAGAACCCCCGAAACGTCGGGGTGGTCAAAGACGCCGATGGGACGGGCCAAGTCGGAAATCCCGTCTGCGGCGACATGATGACCTTTACTATCAAGGTCAAGGACAACAAGCTGGAGGACGTCAAGTTCCAGACGTTCGGTTGCGGAGCGGCCATCGCCGTTTCCAGCATCGTCAGCGAGATGGCCATGGGCAAAACCCTGCAAGAAGCTATGAAGATTACTAATGAGTCCGTTGCCAAAGAACTTGGCGGCCTGCCCAAGAACAAGCTTCACTGCTCAAACCTGGGAGCCGATGCACTGCACGCGGCCATCGAGGATTACAAGAAAAAGAATACGGGCGAGGCCGCGCCCAGCCAGCGGGAGGAGACGGCGCCGCATCCCAAGGACTGCCATTGCCCGTATTGCGACGGTCCGCTGGAAGGGCTGGAGGGCATCTGTTCGAGCTGTCACGTCGAACTCGAAGAATGCTCCCACTGCGGCGGCCTCACCAAGAAAGGCGACGAGAAGTGCGCCAAGTGCGGGGCCGAGATGAAGGCAGAGTAAGCTTTCCCCGCGCCGGGCAAACGGCGGCGACAGGCCATCCCCCAAGAGGAGCGAGAAGAGACAATGAAAGCCGACGCAACGCTGGATTGCTTCGGACTTCTCTGCCCGATGCCCATCATCCAGACGGCGAAGAAGATCAGGGAGTTGAAAGTCGGCGAAATTCTCGAAGTCGTCTCCACCGATGAGGGGATCAAGGTCGACATGCCGGCCTGGTGCAAAATGACGGGACAAGAATTCATCGGGGAGGAGCAGGACGGGGACGTCTACCGCGTCTATGTCCGCAAAATCAAGGATTGAAGAAGGGAAATACGTTGTGACCAAGGACGAAGTCATCGACCGGGTCCACAGGCTCAGGAAGGAGCGAAATGCAGTCATCCTGGCCCATAACTACCAGGTTGGTGAGGTCCAGGATATCGCCGACTACACGGGGGACTCCCTGGGATTGAGTCAGGAGGCCGCTCGCTGTGAGGAGGAAGTGATCGTCTTCTGTGGCGTCCATTTCATGGCCGAGACGGCGGCTATCCTCTCTCCTCAAAAAACCGTCCTCTTGCCCGACGCCCGGGCGGGTTGCCCCATGGCCGACATGATCACTGCACGGGAACTGCGCGACTGGAAGGCGACGTACCCGGCCCGGCCGGTCGTCTGCTATGTCAATACGACTGCCGAGGTCAAGGCGGAATCCGATATCTGCTGCACTTCTTCCAACGCCGTCAGGGTGGTCAATTCCATCCCCGCTGAGGAGCTCCTGTTCGTCCCGGACAAAAACCTGGCCGCCTACGTCGCCCGTCAAACCCGGAAGAAGATCATCGCCTGGGACGGCTATTGTTATGTCCATAACCAGATTCAGGCAGCGGATGTCCAGGCCGCGAAGAAGGAACACCCGGAGGCCGAGGTCTGGGTTCATCCTGAGTGCCGGCCCGAAGTGATCGACCTGGCTGATCGGGTCATCTCCACGGGTTTCATGGTCAAAGCGGCGCGGGAGACTACGGCCGCAGAAGTCCTCGTCGGCACCGAGGTCGGCATCCTTCATCGGTTGCGGAAAGAGAGTCCCAAGACGATCTTTCTTCCCGTCAAAGAATTGGCTTTTTGCTCGAACATGAAAAAGATCACCCTCATCAAGGTCCTGCAGGCTTTGGAGGAGATGAAATACAGGATCGAGGTCCCCGAGGCGATCCGCCGGAGAGCGAGAGGGGCCATCGAAAAAATGATCACCCTATAGGAGCTTTCCATGAAAAAAAAGACCGAAGACAACGTCAAAGCGGCTTTTGCCGGGGAGAGCCAGGCCCACATGAAGTACAAGGCTTTCGCCGATGCTGCGGAGAAGGAGAACCTCGCCAATGTGGCCCGCCTGTTTCGGGCCAACAGCTATGCCGAACAGGTCCATGCCACCAACCATCTCAAGACTTTGGCCGGAATCCAGAAGACCGCTCAGAATCTCCAAGCGGCCATGGACGGGGAGAACTACGAGGTTGAGGATATGTACCCGGCCTTCAAGTCCACGGCCGAAAGCGAGGGTGAGAAAGCAGCCCTATACTGGTTCAACGCCGCCCTGGAAGCGGAAAAAGTCCATGCCGGTCTTTACAAAAGAGCCAAAGAGGTCGTGGATAAAGGCCAGGACCTCGCCTATTTTCCTATCCATGTTTGCAGTGTCTGCGGATTTACGGTCGAAGGGGATGCTCCGGACAAGTGCCCCGTCTGCGGCGCTCCTAAAGAGAAGTTCATCAAGTACTAGGGGTGCGTCTGAAGGGAGAATGCTATGGCCCTAAACACGAAGCTGCGGCCTTATGAGGTCTTGGCCGTCGCCATCCGGTCGGAGATCGAGGCGGCGGACTTCTACGCCCGGCTCCTGGCGCGGATCAAGAACGTGCTGCTCCAGAAGAAGCTGAAGTTCCTCGTCCTGGAGGAGAAGAAGCACCGCAAGATCCTGGAGAGGCTCCATTCCCAGCGCTACCCGGACGTGGAGCTCAGAATTCCTGAGAAGACGGTTCGGCCCCGGCCGAAGACCGCGCTGGATGAGAAAAGCTCTATCCTCGAACTCTTCCAGGCCGCCTTGGAAGCGGAAAAAATGGCCGAAAAGTATTACAAAGATGCCCAGGGTTTGGTCAAGGATGCCGGGAGCAAGAAGATACTCGAATACCTGAGCCGGGTCGAGCGCAGTCATTACTTCCTGATCAAATCGGAGATCGACCTTCTTAGCCGGTTTCCCGATTATTATGATGTCGAGGATTTCCACCTCGGCCAAGACCTCTTTCACGTCGGGCCTTGAGGAATATTTTTCCTTACACCAAGGATCAGCTAAGGGGCCCCAACTCAAGTTGGCCATGGGTATCTGAGCATGGAGCCTGCTAGAGAACGGATCGGGCCGATCATCCGCATTCTCCGTCGGGAATATCCCCGGAGCCGCACGGCCCTTGAGTTCGAAACGCCCCTCCAGATCCTGGTCGCCACCATCCTGGCCGCCCAATGCACCGACCAGAGGGTCAACCAGGTCACGCCCATGCTCTTCCGGAAATATCCTACCGCGGCGGCCTTCGCCACCGCCGACCGGGGGGAGATCGAAACGGAGATCCGGTCGACCGGGTTCTTCCGCAACAAAGCCAAGAGCATCATTGGCGCCGCCCGGCGGATCGTCGACGACTTCGGCGGGGAGGTGCCGGCGAACATGGCCGACCTGGTCACCCTTCCTGGAGTCGCCCGGAAAACGGCCAACATCGTCCTCTCTTCCGGTTACGGCATTGCCGAGGGAATCGCCGTCGACACCCACGTCAAGCGGCTCTCCGGACGGCTCGGACTGAGCCGCCAGCGCGACCCGGAGAAGATCGAGCGCGATCTGATGAAGCTCGTCCCGAGAACGGACTGGCTCGATTTTAACTCCCTGTTGGTCAACCACGGCCGGAAGGTTTGCCAGGCTCGTAAACCGCGCTGCCCGGGATGCCCTCTCCGAAGCCTTTGTCCCGCGGCGGTGAAACTCTTTCCGGAGCTCAAGGCCACACATTAAACGCCCGTCCCAGGGATCGAAAAATGGAGGTCTAGAGGACTTATTCCGGGCCTGACTTCAGGTTTCTTTGCCTGAGATTCTTTCGTCCAATTTCTTCCGCAGGGCCTCCCTTTTGTCCTTGGTGTCCAGGTAGATCTGGAGGTTGAGGATCTCCTCGGCAATGGCGTTCGCCACCTGTCCGATGACGGCCGGGCCGCCCTCCCTGTTCAGATCTTCGCCCGTGATATCATGGACAAAGAAAAGCATCTCCCGGTTGATCACGGGTGCGAGCAGGCCTCCGGGATCTGGAATGATGACCAGCTTTGTCATGGCCAGGATGCGGCCAAGGCGGGCATAAAAAACGGCATCGATTTCACCCGCCTCCTGAGCCTTTTTGAGCTCCGAGGCCATCTTGAGGAGAGTCGATTCCAGCGCCTCTGTGGTTCCCTTCGTAACCATATCCCGGAAGCTGGTGATGAACAAGTCGAGGAGGGCATATCCGGCCTTTTCTTTAGGATTGGCCGGACTGTCCATGGCTGTGAGATTCATTGTAAAAAAAGCCAGAAACGCCAGCGCTAATACTTTTTTCATCATTTCATACCTCCTTTGAATTGCCCTTGAATAAGAGAAGCGCGCGCTCGATCGCTCTTTCTTTGAAGAGGATCTCCATCTTTTGATCTAGGCTCAAGCGGGGAATCCGGACGGTCTCCGCTGGAATGGGGACAGCCCGCTCCTCCATCCTTTTTGTCTCCTCGGCAATGATCAGTATCCTCCGGACGGATTCGGCCAGCCGGGAAGTTCCGGTTCGGCCGGGATGCGTCGTCCAGTCCCATCCGGGGGGAGGGGAAAAGCCGGGAAGCCGGCCGAGGGCAGAAGCCAGGGCACCGAATTCCGGACGCCGGCCCGTCCCGGGGCGATTTAGGACAAAAACGAAAATCCCGGCCATGATCACGACCAGGGCCACAACAAAGACGGGGACAGCCGTTCGCTGGAAGGGAACGGCCGGACTTCCCCGGCGGGCCTCCTTCTTGAATCCTCTCTCCACCCTTTCCCAGAACTTTCTGGTCCGGAAGAAGCCGAGGGCGTCTTCCTCCTCTTTTCGGATCAGGGCGGAGATGTCCTCGAAATCACGGTCCGTCCACTTATTTTTCATCATTCCCCTCATTCATCCATTTCCGCACCGCCTGGCGGGCGCGGTTCAGACGGGACATCACCGTCCCCGGCCTGAGGCCCAAGGTCTCGGCCATCTCTGTGTAAGAGAGGTGCCCGTATTCCCGAAAGACGAAGACCACCCTTTGTTTTCTGGGGAGACGCCGGACGGCCTCTTTGAGTTTGGCCAGGCGCTCCCCTGTATCCATCTGCTCGTGCTGAGGAGGATTTTCCCGGGCATCGTCCGGAGTCACTCTCCTCTGAAGCAAGCGGAAGAGCCGGCTCTTTTTCTGGTGATCGAGGCAGGTGTTCCGGGCTATCCGCAGCAGCCAAGCCCTTAAGGCTCCCGGTTCACGGACCGATCCGATCTTTCGAAAGGCCTTGAGGTAGACGTCTTGGCTCAGGTCCTCGGCATCCGAAGGATTCCGCGAAAATCCCAGGCAGATCCGGAAAACGTCTTCCTGGTAGGCCATCATTTTCTCACCGAGCTTGGTTTTCTCCTCAGGGCTGATCATTCGTCCTGGACTCATTTGGAAAGACGATCCACCCTGAAAAATATTCCATATCGAGGCCGGGAATCAAGAGGTGAAGTCAGCATCTCTTTCCAGGTGATGAGCATTTTGGACTACTTGGGAATGTTCGCGCTCCCGCTCAGGTTCTTAACGCCGTTCCCGAAACGTTTTTCTCGGCGTTGCGGAACTCCGCAAGCTAAATTTATCCTCCTCATGATTGTTATCTGCCTTTCTTCTTATCTCTTCACGATCCTCACGTGCTCAGACAGTCCTCACGGCCGCCAGAGCGGCTGCCCTCGAAAAATGTCTCGGGAAGGCTGACCCTTCGAGGTCGCTACTCCATTCCCAAGTTATCCATCTCATAAAAAGAGATGCATCCAGGGCTGAACCATTTCTGCTCGCATTGGCGCTTATGCGGTTCGGAGCGGGGATTGTTTCTTTCCGATGTGAATGTCGATATAATGAATACAGCCATGTTTTCTTAAAAATAAGGCCAGGGAAATTCGGATGATCAAAAAGGCGATGCTCTGGCGCAGCCAGGAAGGGTCCAAAACCGGCTGCTTCCTCTGCGCCCATCGATGCCAGATCGCCCCCGGCCAGTTCGGCGTCTGCGGCGTCCGTGAGAACCGGAAAGGTAAGCTCTTCACCCACGTTTATGGGGAGGTCATTGCCGCTCATATCGACCCGATTGAGAAAAAACCCCTCTATCATTTCCTCCCCGGGACGACCTCGTTCTCCATCGCCACGGTCGGATGCAATTTCCGTTGTCCTTTTTGCCAGAATTGGCAAATCTCTCAGGTGACCAAGACGGACAAGCGCTTCGGTGATGGCCGGGCGCTCTCTCCGGAGGAAATCGTCCGAGCCGCCCGAGCGCAGGGCTGCCGCAGCATCTCCTATACCTATACCGAGCCGACCATCTTCTTCGAGTATGCCTACGACACCGCCCATTTGGCCAGGAACGCCGGGCTGGCTAATGTCTTTGTAACCAACGGGTATATGACGGCCGAGGCGCTGCGGACGATCCAGCCCTTTCTCGATGCGGCCAATGTAGACCTCAAGTCCTTCCGGGATGAGACCTATAAAAAAATCTGCGGCGCCCGGATCCAACCCGTGCTCGATTCGATCCGCCTGATGCATGAGCTCGGCATCTGGGTGGAAGTGACCACGCTCGTCGTCCCGGATCTCAATGATGGCGATCAGGAGCTCGGCGATATCGCCCGTTTCATCGCTTCCGTCAGTCCGGAGGTCCCCTGGCACATCAGCCGCTTCCATCCCGACTACGAATACGACCAGGCGCCGGCGACGCCCCTGGAGACGCTCCGAAGGGCCTGCCTTCTCGGGAAGAAAGCGGGATTGAAATATATTTACATCGGGAACGTTGGGGGAGAATCAGAGAATACGGATTGCCTCCAATGCAGCAAGGTTCTGCTCCGCAGGAGTGGTTTTTCTATCAAGGAAAACAAGGTCAGAGAGGGGAAGTGCTCTTTCTGCGGCGCCCCTGTCGCCGGCGTTTTCTGAAAGAGTCCAGCCATTCCTCGATGGCCTCGAGGTGGATCGAAACGACATCCTCTAAATTCTTCGGCTCCGTCCGGCTGTTTTTTTGACAAAACGCGGCGACGGTCTTGTCGATATCGAGCCAGGTTGAGAGAAGTCCATGGCGGGGGGAGGATCCCGGGTCGATCGGCTGAGATTTAGCTGGGGAGCAAATCTCTGCGGCTGGATATCCCTTTTCTTCCAGCTTTTTCAACATTTTCTTATAGACGGCCTCGTAGACCGCATCGAAGCGGAAATAAGGGCCCACCTCCTGAGAATCGAGGTATGTTTGGACCGTCCCGTCCGTGTCAAGATGCCCGATGCAGTCCGGATGGAGGGGCATGGACGCATATTTGGTCCGGCCCTCGTTGTCGCTGATCTGGCCGAGCGGGAAAAGGCGGCAGACCAGGGGACGGTCGGGGTGAACACCGCAGCCGCTGGAAGCGAGAAAGATGCAGGTCCCGTCCGTCTTATTCCGCAGGATGATCCCTCCCTCTTCGGCGCACTCTTGGTAGAACTCCGTCGTGCTGAGACCCCGATTGCGGGCAAGACGGAGAGCCTCGTAGGGAGTCACCCGGATGGTCTTGTTGGAGCAGCAGGCGCCACAGACCTGGCACTTGAAAGAAAACGGACTCTCTTTCTTCAGGTCGAAGACGAGTGCTGTAGAAGAACCCGCGTAATCCATGGGTAGAGTGTTCAACCGCGCTTAGCGGGCCGGAATCCTACAATAGGAGGCGACGGTTGTCAATCGGCCCGGCCGGAGTCCCCGCGATATCGAATTCGTGGTAGAATAAAAAAGGAATAGCGGATGGACGGAGATGGACGAAAGATTCAGGTTCCTTGACCACACGGCCGACGCCAAGTTCCAGGCCTTCGGCCGCACCCTCGAGGAAGCCTTCGCCAGCGCCGTTTTGGCCACCGTCTCCCTGATGTGGAAGCCGGAAAAAGTGGAGAAAAGACAGAGCCATCCCGTGAGCGTCCGAGGTCGGGACCTGGAGCAATTGCTCGTCCAATTTCTGGGAGAGGTCATTTATTTGTGGGAGACCCGGGCCTTCCTGACGGCGGCGGCTGAAGACGTCATCGTTGAACCCTTCGACGACGGCTATCGTCTCAGCGCCTTTTTCCGGGGGGATGACCGGCCCGAGAAATACGCGGTCTTCGGTGAGGTCAAGGCCGTCACCTATAACGAAATGAAAATCGCGCTCGGCCGCCCTGTCACCGTTCAGGTGGTGCTGGATATTTGAGGTGAGCTATGGAACTCCTCAGAAAAAGTGATTTTGTCTGGGAAATTCCCCGACACGGGGAGATGAAGGTCCCGGCGACGATCTATGCTTCGTCGCGCCTTCTGGAAAGTGTCAGAAAAGACCTGACCCTGCAGCAGGCCCGGAATGTCGCCTGCCTGCCGGGCATCCAACGGATGTCCTTCGTCATGCCCGACGCCCATCAGGGCTACGGCTTCCCGATCGGCGGGGTGGCGGCGTTCGACCTGGACGAAGGGGTCATCTCGCCGGGCGGAGTCGGTTACGACATCAACTGTGGGGTGAGGCTGCTGCGGACGGATTTCCTTGAGAAGGACATCGCCGCGAAACGGAAAGAGCTCTTGACCGAGATCTTCAAGGATGTGCCGGCTGGAGTCGGCAAGGGCGGGGTCACCCGGCTCAGCCGGAGTGTGCTTAAGGATATTCTGACCAAGGGCGCGGAATGGGCCGTCGAGAATGGTTACGGAACCAAGGACGACCTGCTGATGACCGAGGAATACGGCCGGATGCAGGACGCCGACCCCGCCGGGATCTCCCCGCGCGCTCTGGAAAGAGGAATCCCCCAGCTCGGGACGCTCGGCGCGGGCAACCACTTTTTGGAAATCCAGAAGGTCTCCGATATTTATGATCGGGAGTTGGCCGGGATTTTCGGCGTCCGGACCGTCGGCCAGATCATGGTCATGATCCACTGCGGCAGCCGCGGCCTCGGTCATCAGGTCGCCTCCGACTATATCGAGCTCATGGAGAACAGGTTCGGGATACGGGGGCTTCCCGACAGGGAATTGATCAATGCGCCTGTCCGTTCACCGCTCGGGCGGCAGTACTACGGGTCCATGTGCGCCGCCGTCAATTACGCTTTCGCCAACCGCCAGATGATCGCTCACCGGGTTCGGGACGTTTTCATCCGGGTCATGGGTAGCGCCCCGGGAATGCATCAGGTCTATGATGTCTGCCACAATGTCGCCAAGATCGAAAGGCACATGATCGAGGGGAAGGAGCGCGAGGTCTGCATCCATCGCAAAGGGGCGACCCGGAGCTTCGGCCCGGGTCGGCCGGAGATCCCCGAGGTTTACCGGCCGCACGGTCAGCCGGTCATCATCCCCGGCAGTATGGGGACGTCATCTTACCTTCTCGTCGGTACCGCAGAGGCCGAAAGGTTGAGTTTCAGCTCGACGGCCCACGGCGCCGGAAGGCTCATGTCCCGGCACGAGGCGCTTCGTCGCTTCCGCGGCGAGCAGATTCGGGACGAGCTGCAACGGAAGGGGATCGAGCTCCAGTCAACGAGCTGGAAGGCTGTGGCCGAGGAAGCGTCGGGAGCCTATAAGGATGTTGACGAGGTGGTTCGGGTTTCCCATGAGGTCGGGATCGGCCGGCTGGTCGCCCGGGTCGTCCCCATGGGGGTGATGAAAGGATAAGTCCCCGTTCGTGTCTTTACTCGACGGCGACCTTCACCTTCACCTGGAACTCCTTCAATTGCCCCTCGCGGACCGCTCCCCGCTGCTCGATGACCTCGAAGAAATGGATTTTCTCCCCAGCGTCAATGAGTGCCTGAATCGCCCCCCGGACCGCTTCCGAGTAGCCCGTCGCGGAGCTGCCGATGACCTCGATCATCCTCAGCATCGTCGTGTCCAATTCAGCGGTCAGGTGATGACCTTATCGATGTCTTTCTCGGCGTAATCTTCGAATTGCAGGGCCAGAGTGTATTCGCTGCGCAGCATGAGGTAATGGCTGTTTTCCACTTGACTAAGATAGACAAGCATTTTCTTGTTCGGATCCTGGACCTTCTTGGCGAGAGCGGCATAGAAATCCCGGGCTGAACTCTCTCCTCTCATGGCCTGGCCGAGGATGTCAACCAGGCTTGAGGACGGCTTGATGACGACCGTGGGGAGGAGGCGCTGGTCCACGGTCTTGGGGACCTCGGGCTTTTCTTTCCCGTAGAGGGAGCTGAACAGCCGTCCGAGGATCTCCTTGTGCTTTTTTTCTTCAAGAGCCAGGACCTGGAATTTTTCCTTGAGCAGGAGGTTTTTCACCCGGTTGGCCATCCTTGTGTAGATTTTATTGGCGTCCGTTTCCGCCCGGATGGCATAACCCAGCAATTTTTTTACGGATTGTTTAGCGATACTGACCATGAACCGCTCCTTTCAAAAGAAACAAGATACACCAATCTCCGAAATCCTGCAAACCCTATGCCCTCGGTTTAATAAACAAGGCTCCACGATCTCTATTCCAGCTTCTTCTTGAGCCGGCTCCAGGGAAGGCAGTTCAAGATGTCCTTTTTTCCCAGCCAGGCGCGGCGGGCGATGCCGACGCCGAAATGCATCATCCCGAGCCCCTCAGCGGAATGCGTATCCGTGCCGAGCGAGATCATGATACCGAGGTCTCTGGCTCGCTTGAGATAGCGCTCGTTGAGGTCGAGGCGGTCGGGGTAGGCGTTAAGCTCGAGAGCTTTGCCGAAGCGCCGGGCGCCCGACAGCACGGCTTCCAGGTCGACATCATACCCCTCCCGCCCCGAAATCAGCCGGCCCGTCGGGTGGCCGATGATATCGAGATGAGGATTCTCCATGGCCTTGAGCATCCGGGCGGTGACGTTCTTCTTGAAACCGGAATGGATTGATCCCACGACGATATCGAGCTCGGCCAAAAGCTCGTCGGACAGGTCGAGGCTTCCGTCGGCCAGGATATCCGCCTCGACTCCCTTCAGAAGCCGGATTCCCTTGAGCCGCCCGTTGAGCGTCTCGATTTCCTTTATCTGCCGGCGGAGCCGGGAGGGCGTTAAACCGCCTGCATACCTGGCCGCTTGGCTGTGGTCGCAGATAGCGATGTAGGAGTAACCGCGGCGGTGAGCGAGGTCGGCGAGTCCGGAGAGGCTGACATGGCCATCGCTCCAATCCGAATGGACGTGGAGATCGCCCCGGATGTGAGCACTATCGACAAGATCGGGAAGAGAACCTTCGAGGGCCCGTTCGATCTCGCCACGGTCCTCACGAAGCTCGGGTGGAATGAGGGGAAGGCCGAGGGCCGCATAGACCTCGTTTTCCTCCCGCCCGGCCATTTTCCTGGGGCCACGGAATACGCCGTATTCTGAGATCTTGAGCCCTTTCTCCTTGGCCAGGTTGCGGAGTTTTATATTGTGGGCCTTGGATCCGGTGAAATACTGGAGCGCGGCTCCATATTCCGAGCGGGCGACGATGCGGAGGTCCACTTGACGTTCACCCGTCTCGGTTGCAATCATGATCGAACCCTTGGTTGTTCCTGCGGCCAGGACGCGGCTGACCCCGGAGAACCGGGTGAAATAGCGGACGATCGAGGCGCCGTCCTTCCCCTCGGCCAGAATATCGATGTCACCGACGGATTCCCTCATCCGGCGGAGCGATCCGGCGGGGGAGAGGCGACCGATCCCGGGCGCTCCAGCCAGATAGGAGACGATGTCTTCGGCCACGGATAGGGCCTCGCCAATGGGGATCCGCGTTTGGGCTTTCTCGTAGATTTCAACCCCCTTGCGGATGTTCTCCACTTTCTTAGCGCCCATTCCGCGGAAGGAGGCGAGGGAGCCGTCCCGAATGATCCTCTTCAGGTCGGCGATCCGCCGGACGCCGAACTCTTTCTGCATCAGATGGACCGTCTTGGCGCCGAGATTCTGGATGTTGAGAAGCTCGAAAAGCGATTCGGGGATACCGGCGAGGGCTTCCCGGTGTTTTTTCATTCGGCCGGTCTGGAGGTATTCTTCGATCTTCGAAGCGATGCCGCTGCCGATACCATCGAGCTCGAGGAGCCGCTTTTCGCGGGCGACGGTCTCGATGTCTTCGCTCAGGTCTTCAAGGATCCGGGCAGCCTTGCGGTAGGCAAGGATCTTGAACGGCACTTCTCCCTTGATCT
>CAYOZW010000089.1:0-12184 GCA_964408495.1 uncultured Eubacteriales bacterium | reverse complement strand
GATAGGCTGCCCATCTCACTCCAGGACCACGGGAATCCCGTCCGCTACCGGAACATCTGGCTCCGCGAACTCTAGACAAATCCTCTCCCTTGATGGGAGAGGGGAGGGAGAGGGTGAAAAAAGATAGACTCGAATGGAATCTCAAACGTTGAGAAGGAGATGACTATGAGTGGAAGTCGGCCCGGAGCGAAAATCGGGACCGGAATCAAGACAACTCTCGCTGTCGTCCTTGTCTTTGGCCTGGCGGCCCTGGCGAACGCCGGGCCGGCGGCCAAGAAAAAGGCGCTTTTTGTCTGGGGTGGATGGGAAGGGCATGAGCCGAAACAATGCGTTGATATCTTCGCCCCCTGGCTCCAGGAACAAGGGTTTGAGGTCGAGATCTCCCACACTCTTGACAGCTATCTGGACACCGAAAAGCTCAAGTCTCTCGACCTCATTGTCCACATTTTCACGATGTCCGAGATCAAGCCCGAGCAGGAAAAAGGCCTCGAGGAGGCGATCAAGAGCGGAGTCGGGCTGGCCGGCTGGCACGGCGGTCTGGGCGATGCCCACAGGAACAACGTCGAGTACCAATTCATGGTCGGAGGACAGTGGGTTTCCCATCCCGGAGGGGTTATCCCTTATCGGGTTAGCATCATCGATCACAACGACCCGATCACCAAAGGTCTTTCCGACTTCGATATGAGCTCCGAGCAGTATTACATGCACGTCGACCCGATCGTCGAAGTCTTGGCCACGACCACCTTCTCTGGGAAATATGCTTCCTGGATCGAGGGAGTTGTCATGCCGGTCGTCTGGAAGAAGATGTACGGGAAGGGACGCATTTTTTACACTTCGCTCGGCCATGTCGCCAAGGACTTCGACGTTCCGGAAGCGCGCCAAATCGTCCAGCGGGGGCTTCTTTGGGCGGCCGGGGTGATCGGAGAGGACGCCAAATCGCCAGCTGCTACAAAGTAGTTCTGGCCAACCGTCGTTTCTAGACTTCTGCGAAGCCCGAAGGGCTCAAACCCGCTGAGGAAAACAAAATATTCCTGGACTCTCTTACCTCTGCGGGCCGCATTCAAGAGTGCTTTAAGGGGAGAACCAAGGCTCTCATGAGCAGGGATGGATATTTTTTATACTATACTTGACAAATACAAATGATGTATATTACAATAATTGTATAATGAAATATATGGCATATCTTATTTGAGGCTAGGCCCTATGGATATCCAAAAAATCAGGTTTCTCCGGGACAAACTGCGGCAGCTTGAACGTGAAATAAGCAGTCCTTTCAGGCCTGATACAGGCTGTTGCGGCCTGACTCTGGCCCAATGCCATACCCTGCTCGAAGTCGGCTACAAAGACGAGGTCTCGCTGGTCGAGCTGTCTGTCTCTATTGGCCTCGATGCTAGCACGCTGAGCCGGACGATCCAGGGTCTGGTGACTCTCGGGCTGGTCGACCGCCTGACCAACGAGAAAGATAGGCGGTGTGTCTCGATTTCGCTCTCCGAACAGGGCCGCAGAGTGTTCACCGAGATAGAGACAACGTTCAATGATTACTTTGACAGGGTGCTGGAGCTTGTTCCGGCCGAAAAGAGGGAGGCCCTAATTGATGATATCGTCCTGTTCTCTGATGCGATCAAAAAATATAACAAGTCTTCCGGCTGTTGCCAGGACGCGGGCGGACCCGGCGAGAAGTGAGAATCCTCGGCAAAGGAGCGGTTGTTATGCAGAACACAGAAACGGAGCGGGAAGGAAGGCCCAGGTCGGCAGAAGCGAAGAATAGCTCTCAGCCCTCCTGTGAATGCGGGCCGGAATGCTGCGGTTGGAGTTCGGGCAAGGTCAAGGAAGAAAGCTATATAAAGGAGTCGGAACATTGGATCGAGCGCCGGATCGAAACGGCCGCCGGCGCCATTCCGGTTATCCGGACAAAACTCAGCCGGCAGGATATGCTGGGCAAGATCAAGGTCCGCCTCGGAATCGGCCGGATGGACTATAAACTGAAGCCGGGTCTTTATGCCGTCGGCAATCCGTCTCCCCAATCTCCCGTTCTCGTATCCGCCAACTACAAGTTGACCTTCGACACGATGCGCCGGGAGCTCGGTCGGCTCGATGCCTGGGTCCTTGTCCTCGATACAAAGGGGATCAACGTTTGGTGCGCGGCGGGGAAGGGGACGTTCAGCACGGAAGAGCTGGTGCGCCGGATCGAGGAGACCGGGTTGGCCCGGATAGTTTCCCAGAGGACGCTTGTTCTGCCCCAGCTCGGGGCTCCCGGAGTGGCCGCTCATGAGGTGACTAAACGTACGCATTTCACGGTTATCTATGGGCCTGTGCGCGCCTCCGACATCAGGAGTTTTCTTGCCGCCGGCATGAAGGCCACCCCGGAAATGCGGCTGGTTCGCTTCGGTTTAAAAGACCGCCTTGTTTTGACATCAATGGAGCTGGCCGCTCCTTTCCGCTACTTTTTGATCGTCGCGGTGATCATCGGAGTCCTGGATGTCCTGGGACTGGACCTCTTCAGTTGGCAGTCGCTCTATCCTTATCTGGGAGCGATCTTGGTCGGCGGTTTTTTTGTCCCTGTCTTTCTTCCCTGGATACCCGGCCGCGCCTTCGCCTGGAAGGGCTGGCTCTTAGGAATGGCCTGGGCAGTGCTGGTTAACATCCTCCAAGGATTGATCCCGCTGACATCGGAGTCCTGGCCGCTGGCCACGGTTCACTTTCTTCTGCTCCCGGCTATCTCGGCCTTCCTGGCCATGGGCTTCACCGGTTCTTCCACATACACGTCTCTCTCCGGCGTGCTCAAGGAGATGCGGTACGCGGTCCCGGTGATCATCGCTTCGGCCTCTATCGGGATCGTTTTATTGGCCATCATTCTTATCCGGGCATTGTGAAGAAGAAGAAAATGAAAGAACACCGGCACCTCAGTAACGTTTCGACGCTGGCCTACGATCCTGAAAAGTGCACCGGCTGCGGGAAGTGTGCCGAGGTCTGCCCTCACGCTGTTTTCTTCCTCGAAGACGGGAAAGCCTGGGTCCGCGATCGCGACCTCTGTATGGAGTGCGGTGCCTGCGCGAAGAATTGTCCTTTCGGAGCCATCTCGGTCCGGGCCGGCGTCGGCTGCGCCTGGGCCATCCTGATCTCGGAGATCAAAGGCAGGGAAGTCCCCTGCTGCGGCTAAAAATAATTATTGACTGTCTTTGATAAGCTTCAAGTATTCATTGATCTTCGCCTTCAGCTCTTCGTCCTGGACCGAAGGCAAAACTTTCTCGAAAAGCTCTCGGGCCTTGTCCGGTTGCTTATTGTTGATATAGGCGATGCCCAGGTTGACGGCCAGGTAGATGTCGTTGGGCGCATACTGCAGAGCGTTCTGGAAGCTGGCCAGGGCTTCAGCATATTTCCCCATTTGGTTAAGGATGACACCCTGGAGGTTATAGTAGGGGGCCGAGCGGGGATTCTTCTCGATCGCCCCGCGGATGATCTCAAGCCCGGCCTCGAGCTTGTCCTGGTCGTAGTAAAGCTTGGCCAGGCCGAAGCCCGCTTCGGGATGGCCGTCGATGCCGATCGCTTTCTGGTATTCCGTTTCCGCCCGGGCCTTTTGACCCAGCTGCTCATAGGTGATCCCCAGGCTGGTGTGCGCTTCGGCATCGCCGGGTTGGATTTCCAGGTATCGTTCCAAGGCCGCGGCTGCCTCCGGGAAGTTCTTCTTCTTGAACTGAACGGTTCCTAGGAGCTTCAGAGAAGGGGCGTGAGCGGGATCGAGGGCGAGGGCCTCGTTCAGGTATTTAAGGGCCTCGTCCTCGAGACCGTAGCGTACCGAGATGACGGCTTTTTCGTACTGGTATTGAGGGTCCTCGTCCGGGTTGCGGGAGGGCTTTTTTGGGGTTGAAGCGCAAGAAGAAAAAAATAGAATGGCGGCCAGAATGGCTATCGTTTTCTTGAACATCAGGAATATCCTCGCATAAAGTTAGCCGGGAAACAATATCCATCGGAGGGCTTTCAAGCGGATAAGAAATATTGTCCCTCTTGTCCGTTTATGACATCATCTTGGCGACATTCGATTTGTGGAGGGATGACCATGGCAAGCCGCCGCGACTTTCTCAAGGTCTTTTCATTATCGGCACTTTCCCTGCCGGCGTTCGGCCAGTGGGATTTCAAGAAGACAAAAGTCACCCGGATGGAATTTCCGGCGTCGGGCGACCCGGCCTTTTGGAAGAAAGTCCGCCGGTTCTTTCCTATACCCGAGGACGAGGCCTTTTTCAACACCGGGACCCTCGGGGCATCGCCCACCGTGGTCGTCGAGACGGCGGCCGAGCACCTGCGAAAGGTCGCCTCGGCTATTTGCGAATGGGATTACAAGGGCGATGACTGGATCTCCGGGTATCAGGCGTACCGCGACATCCGGGAAAAGGTGGCTAGGCTCATCCACGCCCAAACCGACGAAGTCGCCCTGACCGAGAATGCCACCATGGCGATGAATTTCGTTGCCAACGGGCTTGACCTGCGGGCCGGAGATGAAGTCTTGACCACAGACCAGGAGCATTCGGGCGGGAAATCCGGCTGGCAACTCAAGCAGAAGCGCTGGGGGACAGTCTACAAGGAGGTCGTGCTGCCAAAGCCAGCGACGACTCCGGACGAGGTCGTCGCTCTTTTTCAAGAAGCCATCACCCCGCGGACAAAAGTGATCACTCTTTCCCATATCCTCTCCCCGAACGGGACGATCCTGCCCGTCAAGGAGATATGCGCCGAGGCGGCAAAGAGAGGCATCTTCACTGTCATCGACGGTGCCCAGGCCATGGGTCATATCAAGCTCGATGTCCTGGCCATGGGCTGCGACGCTTACTTCGGGAGCCTGCACAAGTGGCTCCTGGCGCCGCCCGGAACCGGGTTCTTCTATATCAAGAGCGAGCGGGCCAAGGATATATGGACGACCCTGGCCGGCGGGCAGTGGGATAACCACGAGGACGAGGGCTTCCGGTTCACCCAGCGGGGGACGGGGAGCCTGTCGCTGTTGATGGGGCTCAACGCGGCCCTCGATTTTCATCAGGCCATCGGTCCCGACCGCATCTGTGCCCGGATAAAGGCTTTGGGAGATTATCTCCGGGAAGGGTTGAAGGGGATAGAAGGAGTGGAGATTTATACATCCACGCACCCGGCCATGTGCGCCGGGATCACGGCCTATAACATCACCGGCCTCGAACCCGGAAAGCTCATGGACGAGCTTTGGACGAGAAAGAGGATCCGCATTCGGGGCGTTCGTCAGTGCACCCATATCTACAACAGTCCCGAGGAGATCGACGCCACCCTCGAGGTCGTCCGCGAAATGGCCGGTTCCGCGAGGCCATAAGCGGCGAGATCTGTGAACGGCCTATCTTTTCATTGACCCGGAATTTTGTTCTTTGTGAATGATCTTTTGTAATCTCTCTCGATAAAAGCATTTTGAACCACTCTTCAAGCGCGCCGTATTATGAAGGAGGTTTATGTCATTGTCTGCGCCCGGCCTTTTTTGCTTGTCTGTTTGTTGAAATTCTCGGAGTCGGGAATGGCAGATTATGAATAATTAAAGCATGGAAGTTCATTATGAAATCAATGGCTAAAGCAACAGTCTTAGCGTCGTTCCTTTTGTCTTCTGTTCTTTCCTATGCACAGGACATATTTATAGCGTCGTATAACGGCGATCTTGAAACCGTTAAGAGACTGATTACAAAGGACCCGAACCTTGTGAATGCGACGAATTCGTCGGGAGGCTTTCCGTTGGAAATGGCTGCGCAGACCGGTCAGCTTGAGGTTGTGCAATTTCTTCTTGAAAAGGGGGCCGATGTCAAGATGAGCCGGGGTGGAGCGACCGCTCTCCATATGGCGGCCTTATACGGAGGAAAGCCGGAACTCATTGCCCTGCTGCTTAAGAGCGGGGCGGACATCAATGCCAGGACGGAAAACGGGAATACTCCGCTCAATCTTGCTGTGGTCGGCAAGCAGAAGGAAATCGCAGAACTCCTGCTTGATGAGGGAGGGGAGATCAACCTGGAGAATCAGAGCTTCACCCATTTGCTCTCGATATCCGCGGCAGCTGGAATAAAACGAATCGTGGATATCGCCTTGACGAAAAAGGTTGATTTCTTCGTCAAAGCGGGAAATGGCGATACACTTCTCCACAGCGCCGCAGAAGGAGGGATGACCGGACTGGCAGAATTGCTGTTGTCCAAAGGATTGGATATCGGGACGGCCGATGTTTATGGAGAGACGGCCCTTCATGTTGCAGCCGGAGGTGGACATAAGGATATTGTTGCATTGTTTCTTGATAAAGGCGCGGAAATCAACGGAAAAACGAAAAACGGGAAAACACCCCTTCATTTTGCCAAAGAAAGAGGACATGATGGTGTCGTCGATTTATTGATCAAAAGGGGCGCTGATCCATCGGAGTGGACCTTTCCGAGGCTTACGGGAAAATACCTTGGCCAACCTCCTCGGGAGGAGAATCCGGTAATGTACGCTCCGGGGATCGTCTCTGCAAAGGAACATTTTGAACATAGCTGTTTGGCGTTTTCATCCGATTATTCGGAAGTCTTTTGGTCGACCGATTTTACGGAATTTGGATTTTACGATATCGTCTGCATGAAGAGAGAGAACGGAGTTTGGTCGGCTCCCCGGCTCGCGCCTTTTTCAGAAAATTACCATGCTGGAAGTCCCGTTTTTTCATCAGACGGAAAGAAACTTTATTTTTCATCAACCCGCCCCAGATACGAGAACGCCGGAAAGAGTGACGGGAATATCTGGGTTGTTGAAAGAGCTGGGAACAGATGGTCTGAGGCAAAACCATTGGATGCAGTGATCGATACGGAAAAAAATGAGTCGGTATTGAGTATCACCAAGGAGGGCACTCTATTTTTCCGGCGAGACATGGAGTTGTTCCGTTCAGAACAGAAAGAGGGCATTTTCCAGGCGCCCGCAAAAGTCGAGATTCAAATGCCCGCCGGTGCGAGGATCTTGGCGCTGTTCGCCGCTCCCGATGAGCGCTACTTGATCATAGAGTCATTGGGGGGGGGAGGAGGCTATGGGGGCGCAGATCTTTATGTTTGCTACAAAATGAGGGATGGCTCCTGGTCTGCGCCCGTCAACCTCGGTCCGAAGATCAACACGGGCGGTCACGAGAGATTCCCCTCTGTCACTCCTGACGGCAAATATCTCTTTTTCCTGAGGGTCAATGACGGCAGCGATTTTTACTGGACGGACGCCAAAATCATCGAAGACCTGAGGCCGGAGGCGATAAAAAATGAAGACTAGGATTATTCTGCCGATTGTCTTGGGGGGAACACTCGTCTTTGTCCCTCCTGCATCCGCCCAGAATTTGTTCGACGCCATAAGGCAGGGGCATATCGAACAAGTGAAGGGGCTGGTTGAAAAAAATCCGCGCTTGATCCAAACCCGGGAGGATGGGATCTATCCTCTCCACCAGGCAGTGAGGTACGGGAAAAGGGAAATCGCCGAATATCTGATTTCAAAAGGGGCGGATATGGACCGGTTTGCCAAAGAGGTGATGGAATTCGCCCCTTATGAATCGACGCCGCTGACGGAGGCCATCCGGCTGAATAATTTAGAGATGATCAAGATGTTTGTCGACAAGGGCGCCGACGTGAATAGGTGCACCTCGTTGGGTGAGTCCTACCTTCATTTTGCGGTGTTTATGAACAAAAAGGAAATAGCCGAATATTTCATTGATCATGGAATCGATGTCAATCAGAAGAAGCGAGGAAATTTGACGCCCCTCCATCTTGCCGCGGTCATGGGGTTTGATGAACTGGCTGGGATGCTCATTAAAAAGGGGGCGGGGTTGAACAGCAGAAGCACGGACGGCGGAACCCCGCTTCATTTTGCCGAAGCTGCCGGTCATACAAAAACGGCTGAGCTTCTGAGATCCAAGGGAGCGAAGGTTCTGCCCCGGGATTTCCCCGAGTACTCGGGAGCTTATCTCGGCCTGAAGACACCGGGGTCCAAACCTGAGCCTTTTGCGCCCGAATTGTTCAGGGATATTTACCGGGTTCACAGCGCCCCCGCATTTTCTCAGGATGGAAAAGAAGTTTTTTGGGAGTGCATTTTCATGACGGGCAACAACGATGCCTCCAGAGTATGGTGGATGAAGGAAGAAAACGGCCGATGGATATCGCCGCGGGTGGCGTCCTTTTCCGCTTATCCTTCAGGGGGACCGGCGTTCTTTCACGACGGCGCGAGACTTGTCTATTTTTCATTGAGACCCAGGGACCGGAGCGGCCAACCGGCCAAAGACCTTGACCTCTGGGTTGTTGAAAGAGAAGGGGACGGATGGAGTGATCCCCGACATCTGGACACGCCGCTCAACCAGGACGGGTCTTTTGAAGTCTATCCCCTTGTGGCAACGGACGGAACGGTCTACTTGAACAAGGGTCCCCAGGGGCATGCCAAATCCGCCTTCGTCAACGGCAAGTATGGCGAAGTCGAAATCATTGGAGACCTGTTCAACACGGACTATGTGGATGACTGTAGAGCGATGAAACATATCCTCTTTTTCTCTGACAAGGGGCGCAGCGAAAGGTTTGAGTACGAAATTTATATCAGCTATCATCAGCCGGACGGCCGATGGTCGAAACCGGTTTATTTAGGAGACCGCTTGCACCCGGGCAGAAGAGCCACGCAGGCCGTCGTTTCGCTGGATGGGAGATACCTGTTTTTCTGCAGTTATTTTCAATATGACTGGGTGGAGGCGAAGATCCTGGGGGATTTTGAACCAAAAGGAAAACAATAAGGCGGGGAAGAAAATGAAAGTCCAGGTGAAATTTGCAGGGGTTTTATTATCCAGTATCTTTATCCTCATGGGTCGCGCTCAGCAGGAAGATTTTCCGGTTCTCAAGGGTCCCTACCTCGGCCAGAAACCGCCGGGTAAGACACCCGAATTATTTGCGCCCGGGATTGTTTCCACCAAAAACCACCGAGAATTCAGCGGCACCTTCAGCCCCGGTGGCCGAGAATATTACTTTTTCCGTTTTGCGGATGGAGCCGGGATGATGGTATGCAAGCTATTGGATGAAGGATGGACGGCGCCAAAGCCCGCCAGTTTCAACACAGAGTACATAGATAATGAACCACATATTACACCGGATGGGCAAATCATGTATTTTAACAGCAACCGGCCTTACCCGGGATCCGAGGGGGAAAGAAGACCCACTCAAATCTGGTTCATGGAGAGACTGGGGAACAGCTGGGGAGAACCTAAGCATTTATGTGAGGGGATGTTCGCGAACGCATCAAAACTCGGGAATATCTATCTGAATGGCGGAATCACTCGGCTAGTGGATGGGAAACTCACCCCACTTCATAAAACAGTCGGCGCCATGAACGCTCCGCCCGACGGTTGGAAACGCGGTCAACATTCATGCATTGCCCCTGACGAGAGCTTTCTCATTTATGATAGTCAGAGAATCGGCAGCGAATGGGATTCAGATGAAAACTTGTTTATTTGCTTTAGAAAGGGAGATGGGACCTGGGGGGAATCGTTTGATTTAGGCAGCCGGCTGAATTTGCAGGGCGGGAAAATGCTGGCGACGATCTCGCCGGATTGTCGATACCTCTTCTTTTGCAACCGGGGAGATATCTATTGGGTCGATGCGAAGATCATCGAAGAACTAAAAGCACATGAATTGAGATGACAACAGGAGGGCAAGATGAAAAGATACAAAATCAGTTTCACGCTTGTTCTTTTATCAATAGTGTTTATTTTTTTTGGCCAAAGGTTGGGCTTTGCCCAGAAGGACGGGGATGACATCGTCATCGGCAAGTACAGGGTGATTCATTCTGAAGTTTTGGACGAAGACAGGCTTCTTTTTGTCCATCTACCCCGCGATTACGAGGATACTCAATTGAGCTATCCAGTGTTGTACATCCTATATGTGGATGTCTATAACTACTTCGCGGATGCGGCCATAGTCACCGAGAGACTCGGGTCAACCGGGGAGATCCCGCCCCTGATCATCATCGGCGTGGCCAACACCAACAGGTACCGGGATCTCCTGCCGGTCAAAACCAGGGACAGAAGTGAAGGAGGCGGCTCGGACAATTTCCTAAGGTTTTTTAAGGACGAGTTGATCCCCCATATCGACAAAACCTATCGGACCAAGAATTATCGGATACTGGCCGGACCCCAGACAGCGGCAATTTTTAGCCTGTATGCGCTTATCACCGAACCCGGACTTTTTCAGGCAGTCATCTCGGAGAATCCGTTCATGAATCCCGAGAATACGGAGTTGCTATTTCCCAAGGCCGAATCCTTTTTTAAGAAGAGAGCGACCTTAAAAAATTTTCTTTACATAAAATGCGAAAAGGACGAACGTCCTCAGGACCTGAAATATGTTAACAAGCTCGCCCGGCTCCTTGAATCCGAGAAACCCGAACGCTTCCGTTTTCAGGTGGAGTTCAGAGAGCCATCCGGCGATTTCACAGCCGCCATGCCCTTTAAAGAGGGATTGAGAACACTCTTTTCCGGGCACAAGCTTCCGGACAATTTCAAAACGAACAGCCTCAAGGATATCCTTGACTATTATAAACAGCGCTCCGAAGAATATGGCTTTGAGGTCGACCCTCCCGAGCTCATGCTGACTTTTGAAGGCGATAAATTGAACCAACAGGGAAAAGCCAAAGAGGCCCTCGAGATTTTTAACTACGATTTGGGCAAGAATCCGAAAGAATTGAACGCCCTCTGGCGGCTTGGCGAGACCTATAGGGGGATGGGTGAGTTTGAAAAAGCCAGGGATTATTATAAAAAGTTCCTGGAAATCCGGGATATTGATGCGGCCATGATTCATATGCGGCTGAACCAGGTGGAGAAAATGCTCGAAAGCTCAGCGGCCTATCGGATCGAGCAAGCCCTTAAAAAAAATGGCATTGAAGCGGGCTTAAAAATGTACCGGGATATCAAGTCTGACCCGGAGAGCAAGCTTTATTTTGAAGAAAACGAGTTCAACGCTTTGGGATACAGGCTGATGGGAGCCGGGAAGATCAAGGAGGCCATAGAAATTTTCAAGTTGAACGTGGAGCTCTACCCCGAATCGGCTAATGTGTATGATAGCCTGGCTGAGGCGTACATGAATGGCGGGGACATCGGGGAAGCGGTCAAAAATTACAAGAAGTCCCTCGAGCTCAATCCGGAGAACAGCAACGCCAAAGAGATGCTGAAAAAGCTGGAGAAAAAATAATCCAGAATTTCTGGGAAAAGGAGGATGTGTCCAATGCTGAGAAAAAAAGTCTTTCTTTGCCTGCTTGTTTCATGTTTTGTGTTTTCCGCATTTGCCCAGGATCCGGGCGAAAAAGTGAGCATCGGCACGAAAGCCGTCTTCCATTCGGCTGTCTTGAATGAAGATAGGAATGTCTATGTCTTCCTTCCGGACGGTTATTCACAGGCAAAGAATCGATATCCCGTTTTCTACGCGCTCTATAGCGAGGCCCCTGATTATCATTTCAGCACAGGAGTCGTCGCCGGGTTGAGCCGGCTGCGATTGATACCCCCGATGATCACAGTCGCTTTTGATCTGGGGGACGGCATGAGGGACCTGACCCCGACGAAATCCGCCGATTACGGTCCGACGAGCGGCGGAGCGGCGAACTTCCTGGGGTTCATAAAGGACGAACTGATCCCTTATATCGAGAAGAATTATAGAACGGCTCCCGAGAGGCTGTTTTGGTCCCATTCTATCGGAGGGTTGTTCGGTCTGTACGCGCTTCTCAAAGAACCGGATATCTTCCAATCGATGCTTGTCAGCAGTCCATACTTTGTCTATGACCGGGGAGAAAGGTATATCATCAAGAACACAAAGACATTTCTGGAGAACCGCAAGGGTCAGGAAAATTTTCTATACATCTGCGTGGGCAATGAACCGCAGTTGGTGCCCGAGATTGAGGCGTTTCTCAAGATTCTCGACGAAGCCAAGCCCCAGGGATTGAGGTGGAAATTCGTGAAGATGCCCGAAGAAGATCATACGTCCATCCTGGCCCGGAGCCTGACAGAGGGACTCAGAGCTTTGGCCTCAAAATGAACGGCTCAACCGTCCGATGCATATTTCGATGACTTCGATTTCCCGGCGATTATGATGGCAATAGTCTTAGCGGGCGGCCAAGCGGCGGCGTCCTTCCTCGAGCTCACTGTCTAGGAGAGGAATGTATCCCGTTTCTGAGACATAGA
>CAYOZW010000088.1:6710-12197 GCA_964408495.1 uncultured Eubacteriales bacterium | reverse complement strand
ATCGAGCCGTGGACTCCGCCGGGAGGGTTTGCCTTGGTCGCTGAAACTGAGGTGATCATGGATGATCTTAAACAGCGAATCGGGGATTATCGGAACATTCTGGCAGAAGCCCTGCCTCAATGGGAAGCCTGGGTTCGCGATAGCCGGAAAGCTATTTCCGGCAACTCCGGACTTCCCGTAAGGCCGGACTATCCCGCGCATCCCCTCGATGATCCCCAGTCGCCCACCACTCTTTATAACGGGATGATCCATCCTCTCATCCATTTCGCTATTCGCGGGGCCATCTGGTATCAGGGTGAAAGCAACCGGAATGACTGTTTGGCCTACGAACAAAAGATGGAGGCCTTGATCCGGGGGTGGCGGGACGTCTGGAATCTCGGCGACTTTCCTTTTTACTATGTCCAGCTTGCCCCTTACAATTATGCCTATAACAGGGAGGACCCCGGGGGGGATGTCCCGGACTTCCTCCGTTTGCCGCTGATCTGGGAAGCCCAAACGCGTATCCTTCGCCTTCCCGCCACCGGAATGGCCGTGACGACCGATATCAGCGACCTCAACGACATCCATCCCCGGAACAAGAAAGACGTGGGAATCCGGCTGGCCCTCTGGGCGCGGGCTGGGATTTATGGGGAGTCAAACACCTGCCCGTCCGGGCCCCTTTTCAAGTCAATGTCCATTGAGGGGGACAGGGTCAGGATCTCCTTTGACTATGCGGCCGGCGGACTGATCTCCAACGACGGCCAGTCCCTGAGGTGGTTCGAAATTGCGGCCGAAGACCGCGTTTTTCATAAAGCCGCCGCCGAAGTTGACGGAGAGACGGTCATCGTCAGCAGCCCTCGAGTCGCCGCTCCCAAGGCCGTCCGGTTCGGCTGGCACCAAACGGCCGTTCCCAACCTGGCGAACAGGAAGGGGCTTCCGGCTTCTCCCTTCCGGACTGACACCTGGTAGCGCCGTCTTCCGTTCAGATGATCTCGAGCTTGTCCTTGCCGGGGAGCTTGGGAAATGGGGCATGGGGTTCCTGCTGGTACCAGTAGGCCACTGATGAAATGTCGTCCTGGAGAGGCAGATAGCGCCCCCCGCTTCGCCAACCCAGGGCTTGCATGGTGACCTTCAGGTCCTTCCTGAACCTGACCGGATCCATGATGTGCCAGCGGTAGAGGCCGAAGCGCTGCTGGGATTGCCACAGCCCATCGGGTTTGATCACCTGGGGCATCCCCGCATACGGCGTCGTATACTCCCGGTACTGATTGTCGACGACGAACCCGTAGGAACCGCAAAAATAGTCTTCGGTTCCGGTCCCGCAGATGGTCGGGAACTCTCCGTCGCCGTCAAGGAAGAATTTGATCTCACCCTCGCCCCACCAGCCGGTGTTATTTGATTGCCAGCACATATAGGTGCCGACATAATGGCCCCAACCCTCGACGCCGTCCAGGAGGACGTAATCCTGCTTGTCGGGAAGGGGATTGGAGCGACGGAACTGGGCATGGAAATAAGCGGCGTCAGCGGGGGCTTCTGTCAGTGTATAGTTGATTTGGTAAAAGAGGGTCATGGCCTTGGTGTCCAGGTTTTCAAAGGTGATCCGGCAGGATTTGCGGAACGGCATGACCCAGTAACAGTTAAAAGCGCTTCCCGGGTTGACGCAGACGGCGAGAGAGCTGACCTGGGCATATTGACCCCAGCCGCAGGCAAAAAAGTCACCCACCGGGACCTCCACAGAAGGGTCTTTCTCCCCATCCCAATAGATGCGCAGGATGGAATAACGCCACTGGCCGGAGGGAGTCATCCAGATCTGTTGGATGGCTCCGGAGCCTTGGATGTCGGCCAGGAGGAAGGTCTCGCCTTCCTTAATGCTGACGCAAGGAGATATCTTCCAGCCCTGACCGAGCTCGCGGCCGGAGTTCATCCCGGCTCCCTCCAAAGCCATCCCCCCTTTGCCTTTTTCTCCTCTGAAATTTTCCGCGCTGATGGAGCGCGATTGGGCGGGGGATAGACGGCAAAGGTTGCCGAGGTTAAGATAAAGCCCGTCGAATGGCTTCTGGTCCTCGCTGCCGAGAGCGAGGCCGGCGGCAATGACGGCAAGGCCCAGGATAGCCGGTCCGATGACTTTCATAGTGAAACCTCCTTGTTTGAGATAGTCGCGAGCCAAGTTTAAGGGGAATTCCAAGCCGAAAGCAACCCCGCATGGAAATGCGATTTAGGTCCGGCGGGATCCCCTCGGGCTTAGCGGAGGGCTTGATTTACAAGGCTTTGGTCAAACGGAGAGGTGAAGCTCGTCTTTGACCTGTTTGAAGGTTTCCAGGATCTTCTCCAGGTGGGCATCCGTATGAGTGGCCATGTAGCTCGTCCGGAGCAGGGCGAAATTGGGCGGGACCGCCGGGGGAAGAGCGACGTTCGTATAGATCCCGGCATCGAAGAGGATCTTCCAAGCCCTAATGGTGTTGAATTGATCGCCGATGACGATGGGAATGATCGGCGTCTGGGTGGGGCCGATATCGTATCCCATAGTCTGGAGCTCTGACCTCATCCTTTCGCCGACCTTAGTCAGGCGCTCGACCCTCTCCGGCTCCTCTTCCAATACCTCCAAACAGGCTAGGACAGTAGCCACGTTTGCCGGCGGTAGGCTGGCACTGAAGATGAACGGCCGGGAGAAATGTTGGATCCAGTGGATGGCCTCCTTGGGGCCGGCGATGAAACCTCCCACCGAAGCCAGGGATTTGCTGAATGTTCCCATGACGAGGTCGACATCCTGGGGACAGCCGAAATGGTGGGCCGTTCCCCGTCCTCCTCCCAGCACGCCCAGGGAGTGGGCGTCATCGACCATGAGCCTGGCGCCGGAGGCCTTACAGAGGGGCGCGATCTCGGGGAGAGGAGCGATATCGCCGCCCATGCTGAAGACGCCATCGACGATGACCAGCTTGGCGGGTTCTGGAGAGCTGGCCTTCAGGATTCTCTCCAGGTCGGCCGGATCGTTGTGGCGAAAAAAGCGGGGGTGGGCGTTCTTCTGGACCTTGGCCTGGCGAACACCGTCGACGATGCTGGCATGGACTTCCTTGTCGGTGATGATGATGTCTCCGCGATCGACGATTGCGGGGATCGTACCGATGTTGACCTGGAAGCCGGTGCTGTTCACGAGGGCGGCTTCCTGGCCGACGAATTTCGCCAGTTTCTCTTCGAGTTCAAGATGTATATTGAGCGTGCCGTTGAGGAATCGGGACCCTGTGCAGCTTGTCCCGTATTTGCGGATGGCCTCAATGGCGGCTTCCTTGACCTTAGGGTGAATCGTCAGACCGAGATAGTTGTTCGAGCCGATCATAATGAAAGTCTTGCCGTTGATGATCGCTTCCGGCCCCTCGGCCTGGTCGATGGGGATGAAATAAGGATAAAGACCGAGGGATTGCGCGGTCCGGGGATTGGTGGGGTAGCCATACTTCTGGGCGTACTCAGGATCTTCATAGAAACCCCGGCATTTTTCAAATAGGTCCATAGATGTCTCCTCTCATTTTTTCACCCGATAAAATAGGTTTCATTTTGGGGACGCCCTCAGGGCTCCCTTCTCACGATACTCCATAAAGAGCCGTCCCCACTCGGAAGCGGCGAGCCAATTCTTGAAAATCCGTCCTTCTCGGAGCGGCCAATGGATCACATCATGATAGATGAAGGAGTAAAGAGTCAAGAGATAAAGAAGCGGCGGCCGGGTCAAAAGCTTCTGGAAGATGCGGGTGGGGCCGAACCAGGTGACCCAACCGGCCAGGCGGTGGAACGACCGGCCGACCCGAAAATCCCAGCTCTCCATAGCCAAGTCAAGGTCGCCGACGACCTGGATCTCTTCGGGCCTTCCAATGCCCAGGCCGGCTTCGTGAGCCAATCGGATGTAGGGAATGCCCATCGGCTCAAAACCCATGAGTTTGGCGGCAACGGCATCCACCGCCACTTGGTCCGCACTGGCCAGGAAGACGTTCTTGGTGATGGGTTTCATGATCCGGGGCCCCGGCCCGTTGCCGGCGGTTGTGCCGTCCATGATACAAAAAAGCCCCGGATGGATCTCCCGCTGGATGGCCAGCAGGTCGACCAGGGTCTCATGGATGCGGGTATGGGTGAAATGGCGCTTATGAGTCAGCAGCCCGCCGAAAGCGTTCTTCATTGCGCCGGTTGTCGTCGTATAGATATGACATTTCACGGTCGGCAGATGGACCATGTTCTTGCCGATGAAGTATTCAGGGATCCGGATTCCTTTCTTGTAGATCTTGTCCAGAACAAGCATCTTGGCCTTCGGGATGTAGGGGATCCAGCCCATATCCTCTTTCCGGAAATTGTAGAGGACCTCTACGCCGTGGGCTTCAAAGACAGGCTTATAGCCATTCAGGTCTTCACCCTTGTAGGCGTTGGTGACCTCGGTCTTGTTCTGAACGCAGGAAAGGGAAGCAAATCCGTTTTTCTTCAGGGCAAGGATAGTCCCTTCGAGCTGCCAGGGCGTCGTGTTCGCCGAGGGAAAAGGATAGTGCCAGGAGATATTGTCCTTGAGGATGGTCGGGCAGGCTTTATCGAGAGCCAGGGACCCTCCGGCCATCTCGAAGAGCCTGCCGATATCGTCAAGAACAGTGGCGGGGGAGGTCTTTAGGAGAGCGACTTTAGCCTTGGTCAAGCGGTCTTCCTCCATCCATCTTCACTCTAATTCTAGTTATTTGGGTCCCTCCTGGCAAGGACTCTCCTGTCTTTTTCCATCGGGAGCAGGTTGAACACGGTCTGGAAAATGGCAAATACTGGGGCGGCATTCATACCCTTGTTTTCCGCTGCGGCTTCATTCATCCGGGGAGGAGCGAATTATGTCCAAAGCCGAAGACATCGTGACCAGGGCTTGTCAGGCGACCGGTGCTTTCCGCAAACTCGGTCAGAAAAATACGGATTCCATCGTTCGGGCCGTTTACCTGGCCGCCTTGGCCGAGCGTGTACGGTTGGCCAAGATGGCCCACGAGGAAACCGGCATCGGCCTCTGGCAACACAAGGTCATCAAAAATTTTATCGCCACGCAGCTTGTCTACGATGATATCAAGAACCAGAAAACGGTGGGTATCGTCTCTGAAGACCAGAGGAGCGGAGCGGCCGAAATTGCCCGCCGCCGGCCCAGCCCGCGCTGGGTCTCTTTGGATGCCTCGCTTCTCCTCGAGGAGAAGACCTCCCCGGAAACGATCAAATCCGAGTTCAACCGGAATTTCTGATAAAAGAATGAGCCCCCCATATTTTCTGAACATAAATGGCAGGACGAACAGTGGTCCGGGCTAATTATTTGCGGTATTTATGAATAGACCAAACGGGGTAAGGACAATTGTTTTCCCGCCCGGAGCGATGAAAGCGATTATTTGCCGGAGGCCAGTTTCACATCCACCCAGAAAGAATATTTTTTCGGACCTCTGTTCACATCGGGTACCCCACCAGTGTAGCTTCCGGTGGCTCTTTCGGTGGTCATATCCGTTCCGGTCCCGGCGCCGC
>CAYOZW010000088.1:0-6700 GCA_964408495.1 uncultured Eubacteriales bacterium | reverse complement strand
TTTATGATGAAAAAAAATCATTTATAATCATTTATCTTCTAGACTGCGCCTTTTGAAGTCCCTTTAGGTATTTATCTAATCCGACTTCTTCCAATTTTTTGTTCTTTATCTTGACATCCTCTCTCATTTTTTCTTTCATCTCGGCTGTCATTCCGCCCCATTCGAAACCGAGCTTGATGTCCTTTCCCGGCTCAGCGCCGATCCCCGCAGGATGGTGATCCCGGGAGCAGAGGGGGATACGGAATTCATAAACGATCTGGTCCTGCTGTCTTCCATACCTGAAGCCGGGCAGGTCGACGTCCGGGACGGGGCCGGAGGGAAAAATCTCCTCCCCCTTCTTGTTGACGGCGGTGGCTTCAAAGACAACGAACTGCGGCTTGTCGATGAGCTCTTGCTTTCTTTCTTCCGATAGCGGCTGTCCCTGCTTTTCCATGTAAGCGACGAGCTGTTCTCCGTTGACCGTTTTCTTGAAGAATTTCACAGCGTAGTCTTTGTCTTTCTTGCCGGTCGTGCTGGCATACAACGTCATTCCCGTCATCTCGATGGAGCTCAGGTACTTGGGATCCTTGAAAATGAAGATGGCGTAGAGATTGCTTCCATCATTGCGCAGGGCATATTCGACACCCACGTTTTTCTGGAAAGCCATCGTGTCGTCCTGCCATTCCTCGAATTGACCATCAATACTGGGAGGCGGGGCGGCCCATTTGCTCTGGACGATCTGTTCGGCCGAAAGAACACCCGGGAGGAAGAGCATCAGGACAAGGATTTGGATAAAACCGACATAGGACCTCGTTTTTTTCATGTTTCCTACCTCCAAGCTATTTATACTTTAATTTTACAGCAATCACCCCGCCATTTCAACCACACTCCCGGGCGATCGCCTCACTCTTTTTGCAGAGATGGGCATCGACCCGGAAAATGACTTGCGGCTCGGATTTATTGCTTGGTCACCTCGAACGTGCCTTGGGACCCCCCCTGGGAAAAATCGCCGCTGATCTTGGTCCCCGTGTCGTCCAGAGTCCCCTCGAGCTTGGGGTCTCCGGGGACGTTGGGGTCGTCTACGCCGAAGGAGATCTTTTTCCCCTCGATCTTGATGTTCGCCAATTTCAGCCCGAAGGCTCCCTGGCTGGGGGAATCGATCGTACCGGACAGCGTCCCGTCCGCGTCAAGTTGGAAATGACAGACGATATCGATGTCTGCGCCGGGAACCGAGACAGCGCCCGTCCAGTCGCCGACGAACGGCTTGGCTTCTTGGGCGATGGCTGAGCTAGGCGCTATACAAAGAAAAATCGCGAGCAGCGGGACCCCGAACCTGAAGAATGGATTTGTTTTCAAGAGTGACCTCCAAATACGAAGTGACATTGAGAAATACGCAGGATCGCGGATAAAGTTATCCCAGTCTGTGGCCGATTTCATGCGTCTATGGCCGGGTAGCGGCGGAGGGCAAGGCGCCGGATAAGGAAGAAAGCCAACCAGGCCAGGGCCAAAGTGATCCCAAACAGAATGATCAGCACCCCGGCCAATCCGAGCCCAACCTTGTCCAAGGCGATGAACAGCAGACCGAACAGAAAGAGGAACCCCACGTCGAGAAGCATAGCGATAAGAACATTGAGATTCTGTTTCATCGCTTTCTGGGGGCTGATCCAATCGAGCAGTGGGCGGGCAAGGTCGATAGCCAGATTCAGGACGGTCAGGAACGCCGTGACGGGCAGGGCCAGTGCCAGACTCGGCAGCCATCTCCCGGCCGGGAGGTGGAAACGAAAGACCAGGACCGCCGTCGCGCTGGCGATTCCCAGCAGGGCCACGCTCCAGGAGTGGATTAACTTGGCCAGGACCTGCTGACGGTAATCAACCGGGATGACCTTGCAAACCAAAAAATTTCGTCCTTCCCTCCAGAATGAGGAATAAGCGACTCCGCTCACCGTCGCGCAAATAATGATGAACATGGTTGTCACCAGGATTATTATCAACGGCCTGGCCGCCGTCATGAGGCGCAGAATGGCCGCCGCATCGTCTGTCGACTTGCTCGAGCTCAGGGTCAGAGCAAAGATGATCGGAATCATGAGAACTCCGAGAACACCATTGAGCAGGAAGATCGGCGTCCGGTTCATCAGGCGAAACTCCCGCAGGAAGATTGCCCGAATCGGATGGTGACCGGAGGCGATTTTGAGCGATTTTGTGGATCTGGATTTCCGGGCAGAACCGCCGCTGCGTTCGCTCAAACCAACCAATCCCCTGTAGAAAAAGCGTTGGGCACCCGCTATGAGACCCCCAATAAGGAGGACCGATAAACCCCCAAACAAGGCCAAGCCCGACAGCCCTGATCCGGTAGACAGACCGTCATGGAGAAAGCGTGTCGCCCAGATGGACGGCGGAAAGCGGCGGCCGATCGTCTGGACCAATCCGTCCGGGGAGGCGATCAGGGCGATAATTTTCTCAGTGTCCACGTCCTGGCCTCTGGTCGCCCGGCTCAGACCGAACTGAAGAAACATGACCGCGGAGATGAGCAACAGCGACCCGAGGATGATCAGCAGGTCCTTTTTTCGGCCGATGTTGACCAGGCGCATCATCCCGACGACCACCAGGCCGGATGCAGCCAAGGGAATGACCGGCAGAAGGGCGTAAGCCAGGAGCAGAGATACCCAATATTCCAGCCCGCCCTTTCCTTTGAATCCAAAGACGATCAAGACCGGCAGGATGATCAAAGAGACGGTCAGGTACTCGTTGACCAACACGACGGTGAATTTTGACAGCATGACCTGAAAAGGCTTGAGAGGCAGGGAGACGAGATACTCCAGGTCTCTGGAAAAATAGAACGTGGCGATGAGATAGAACAGGCCGAAAACGAGGATGATGAACTGGCCAGAGAGGATGGCCAGAGTTAAGAGGGCCTTTTCCTGTCCAACGGATTTAAGGAGGTCGAAAACGTCTCCAATCAGGCGGACATAGAGCACCAGCACCGGCACGAATCCGGCCACGCCGAGCAGGATGAGGGGAATCAGCCAACGGTCGCGCCGCTGGACGAAAAAACGGTGGCGGATCACAGACCAACCGAAATTGGAATTGAGCGCGGCCTTGATCAGGGCGGCGGTCGGCCTCATGCTTCGGTCAGCTCCAGGAAGATGTTTTCCAACGAAGCCTTGTCTTTCGCCTGGTCCCTGAGCTCGGCCATCGTCCCCAGGGCCGCCAGGCGTCCTTTGAGGATGATCCCGATGCGGTCGCAGAGGCGTTCGGCGATCTCCATGATATGGGTTGAAAAGAACAGCGTTCCGCCCTGGTTACAGTGCTCTCGCATGGCCTCTTTGAGGAGGTGGGAGGATCGGGGGTCGAGGCCGACCATCGGTTCATCGAGAATGAATACCTGGGGTTTGACCATGAGCGCCGCGGTCAGGACGATTTTCTGGCGCATGCCGTGGGAGTAGGTCTGGATCGGGTCAGACACCGCCCGGGCCAGTTCGAAAGCTTCGAGCCAACGCTCGATCCGCTGCCGGCGCTCCAGGCCGGCGACGCCGTAGACATCGCCGATGAAATTCAAGAATTCGATGCCCTTGAGACGCTCGTAGATTTCGGGTTCATCGGGCACGTAGACGGTCATGGCCTTGCAGCGGAGAGCTTCGGCGCGGCTGTCCAGGCCGTTGATCCGGATGGTTCCGGCGTCCGGCTCGAGGATACCGACGATCATCTTGATGGTTGTCGTCTTGCCGGCCCCGTTGGGTCCGAGAAAGCCGAAGATCTCCCCCGGTTGGACGGTCAGCGAGAGGTCGTCGACCGCCCGGACCGCGCCCTTATTGTAGTTTTTTGAAACGTGGTCGATCTCGATCATAGTGGCATCTCCGTTTCGTTCAACGGGGCATGTTACTAAGAAAAATGAAAAATCGCAATCGCGTTGACCATGCTGTTCAGCTGTGATATAAGCCAAAACGAACAGCGGTTTCGAGGCATGAGTTCTTTCGTCCGTCGGCGGGAATTCCTGAGGAGGGCGGGATGGGGCGCGGCTGCGGCGGCCTGCCCCGGTTTATTCAGCCGCTGCCGAAGCGCTCCGACGGCTAAACCCAATATTGTGTTTATCCTGGCCGATGACCTGGGTTATGGAGAGCTCGGGTGCTACGGTCAACAAAAGATCCGAACTCCTCATATCGACAGGCTGGCGGTGGAAGGAATCCGTTTTACCCAGCACTATTCCGGAAGTCCCGTCTGCGCTCCCTCCCGGTGCACTTTGTTGACAGGGAAACATACGGGGCATTCTTATATCCGGGATAATGACGAAATGGGGGAGCGGGGGGACGTCTGGCACGACCTCAGCCTCGAAGGCCAGCGGCCGTTGCCCCTTGGAACCGTTACCATCGGAACCCTGCTGAAAAACGCGGGCTATAAGACGGGAGCCGTGGGAAAGTGGGGCCTGGGCGGTCCGGGAAGCAGCGGTCATCCCAACAACCAAGGCTTCGACTTCTGGTACGGCTATCTCTGCCAGCGGTTGGCCCACAATTATTACCCGGCCTATCTTTGGAGGAATAACAGCAAGGAGATCCTGGAGGGCAACGAATATTATTTTCCCCACCAAAGGTTTCCTCAAGAAAAGGACCCCTATGACAGGTCGGCTTATGCGCCCTACGGTGGGAAGGTCTATTCCTCAGATCGGATCACCGAAGAAGCTCTTCGCTTCATTAAAAACCATGGATCTCGTCCGTTTTTTCTCTATCTTGCGTTCACCATCCCTCACGCCGCCCTCCAGGTGCCCGAGGATTCGCTCAGGGAGTACGAGGGGGCCTTCCCGGAAACTCCATACCTAGGAGATAAGGGCTATTTGCCGCATCCAACTCCACGCGCGGCCTATGCCGCTATGGTTTCCCGGATGGATAAAAGCATCGGCCAAGTCATGACGCTGCTCAAGTCGCAGGGTGTCGACCGCGATACGCTGGTCATTTTCAGCAGCGATAACGGGCCCACCTATAACGGCGGCACGGATTCGGAATTTTTCCAGAGCGCCGGTCCGCTGCGCGGCCTCAAGGGTTCTCTTTACGAGGGGGGCGTCAGGGTGCCTCTTGTGGCCCGCTGGCCCGGCCGGATAAAGCCGAATACGACCTCCGCTCGGCCCTCTGCTTTCTGGGACGTCCTACCGACCTTGACCGACCTCCTTGGAGTGGCGCCGCCGACCGACAGCGACGGCATCTCTTTCCTATCCACTCTGCTCGGCCGGCCTGGAGAACAGGAGGAACACAAGTCTCTTTATTGGGAATATCAAGGCAGGCAAGCCCTTCGAATGGGGAAGTGGAAGGCGATCAGGAAAGTGGCGGATGAGGAGTGGGAGCTTTTCAACTTGGATGAGGACATTGGTGAGACCAGAAACTTGGCCTCCGAAAACCCCGGTCTGATCAAGGAAATTACGGAGGCCATGGCAGTGGCCCGCACGGAATCCGATCTTTTTTCGCTGGTCCGGCAGGGAGGAGGCGGATGACCGGGAAGATAACAGGCCGGCGCCGGTTCATAAGAGACCTCGGCATCGCGGCGGCGGCGCTTTCCGCATCAAGACTCTCTCTGTTTGGATCTTATTTCTATAGTCCCAAGACATCGGTTCGGGCCGGCCCGCAGGCTCCTCGAAATTTCATCATCATCAATGTGGATGACCTCGGCTGGATGGACCTTTCCTGCTATGGGAGCCGCTATTATGAAACTCCCCATATCGACCGTCTGGCTGCCCACGGGATGAGGTTCACCGACGCCTATGCGGCCTGCGCCGTCTGCTCACCCACTCGGGCCGCGATCATGACCGGCCGGTATCCGGCCCGGCTCGGGCTGACAGATTGGATCCACCACCTCGACCGCGACGCCCTGGTCGCCGCCGGCACCAAAAAAAGCCCAATCGAATATGTGAAGACACCCGGGAAGGCCCTTCTCTGTCCGCCCAATCCCTACTGGCTAGAACTCGAGGAAGTCACCCTGGCGGAGGCCCTTAAGGAGGGCTCCTATCAAAGCGGTCACATCGGGAAATGGCACCTCGGGCCCGACCTGTGGTATCCGGACAAGCAGGGATTCGACATCAACATCGGGGGGTGTGAGATCGGCCAGCCGCCGACCTACTTCGATCCCTATTATCAGAATCCTCAGCGGAGCTCGATCCCTACCTTAAAGCCGCGGAAAGCCGGAGAATACTTAACCGACCGGGAGAGCGATGAGGCCGTCCGCTTTATCCGCGAGCATGCCGGCGGTCCCTTCTTCCTGAATATGTGTCACTACGCCGTGCACACTCCTCTCGAAGCCCAGGAGGAGATCGTCGCCAAATATCGTCAGAAGGAGCCAGGCCGCCAGAAGAACCCGGTCTACGCCGCCATGATTGAGAGCGTGGACAAGGCGGTGGGTCGAATCTTGGCGGTTTTGGATGAGCTGAACTTGAGCGAGCGCACGGTCGTCATCTTCACCTCCGACAACGGCGGACTACAGGACATCTCGACGGATAACGCCCCTCTCCGTGCCGGGAAGGGCTACCCCTATGAAGGCGGCATCCGGGTGCCGCTGATCATCCGCTGGCCCGAGGTCGTCTCTCCCGGATCCATCTGCTGCGTCCCGGTCAGCAGTGTGGATTTTTTTCCGACGATTCTCCAGGCGGCCGGAATCCGTCCTTCCAAAGACAGGACCATCGACGGGGAGAGCCTTCTCCCGCTGCTCGGTCAAAACGGTGGACTCGAGCGGGCGGCGATTTTCT
>CAYOZW010000087.1:0-12318 GCA_964408495.1 uncultured Eubacteriales bacterium | reverse complement strand
CGAAGCCGCTCCGGTCGGAGATGCCGGCTAAGTTCTTGTGCGGGAGGATGGAGACTCATCATCTTTTTTTTGTCGCCGCAAGATACATATCATACCACCCGTCGTAGTCTTTCCAGGTCTCTTCGTAATGGTCGATGATTTCCCTTCTCGTTTTCAAAAATGAGCCCCGCCGCGGAGACGACGAAAAAAGCCGTCGCTCAGAGGACGGGCTGCCGTTTAAAAATCGTCGATCTCGATGACTCTCCCCGTCCCCATGGATACATAGTTCTCACCGAACGCCTTTTTAAACATGGCGATCTGGGCGTCACCGGTGCAGTGGGTGGCCCCGCATTTTTCAACTTTCAGGGCCTTGAAGCCGGCGATAATCTCACGCATTTCGGCATCTGACTTGTTGCCCAAGTGAAAACCGCCAAAGACAAGCCGGATCGGCTTATCGCGCATCTCCCGGGCGCGCTTGAGGATATTGACGATGCCCTGGTGGGAGCAGCCGGTGACAATGATAAGCCCTTTGGGAGTATCGATGATCAAGGACTGTTCCTTGATCTCGTCGCCCATCTCCCCCGTGAGAAGGACATCCCGGCAGATTTCGACGGGCTCAGCCACGGTTTGAGCTTTGGCCTGGTGGAGCTCGATGCTGCGCCCGAATTCTTGCGGGAAGGACACAGGGTAGTAGACCGTGACCTCGTGGTTTCTCTCCAGGACGGCGGAGAGGCCGCCGGTGTGGTCGCCATGGTTATGGCTGATGACGACCTGGCTCACCTTTTTCAGGTCGACTCCCAGTGCATCGACATTGTGCATGAGAATCTGAGGCTGAGTTCCGGTGTCAAAGAGGATGGTTTTTTCCGTCCCTTCGATCAGACAGGAAAAACCCCAATCCGGCTTGGTCCCCTCTTTGTAATGATAATTGTCATAGAGAATGGTGAAGCGGAGGGGCCCGTCTAAAAGGCTGCTTTCTCTCCCTGCACCATCCATCCCCACTAACGCGCCCACGATCAGAACGGCCGCGCAAAGGGCCAGCCATTTGGATATTGACGACATTGAAACCTCCTTTATTCAGGCTTCCCTAAGTTCTTTTTCCAGGGAGTATTCCTCTGATGGAGATAATCCGCCAGGGCCCGGCGGAGCGTTTCCGCCGCCAGCTGGGCACAGTGGACATCGGACTCGGGAAGCCCTCCCAAGACCTTTAGAATCTCGGCCGCACTCACCGCACCTAGAGCCGCGATGAGCGGTTTCCCGACGGCCAATTCCGTGGCCACGCTGCCGCAGACGATCGTCGTTCCACAGCCGTCCGTCTGGAAGACGCATTCGGTGATCGTCTCATCCTCCACTTTCAGGAACATCTCCATGGTATCCCCGCAGGTGCCCTGTAGCTGAGCGCGGCCGTCTGGATTTTCGATGATTTTATGATTCCGCGGGTTTTGCCAGTGGTCGATCACGGCGGGTCCGTAGGTCCTCCGCATCTGTTCCAGGATCTGTTCCTGAAGCTCTCGGGTGAATTTTTCGATTTCGTCTTTATCATCCATTTCCGTTATTCCCGCCGCCACAGTCTCGTGCTCATTTTGAGCGTGTATCCGGACTATTTCAATCCCGGCCCGATTCCCTTTCCTTGAGAATCCTAGCCACAAGATCCCTGACGTCCTGAATCTCGAATCCGTAAAGCCGGCGGAGGCGGCCCAGGGTCTCATCCACCGAGGTTCGCTCCGGAAGTCCCATTCTCTTGACGATCTCGCTCGCCGGAATGGCGGTGGCGTTTTCAAGGTCGCGGAGCGTCTGCCTGCCCGTGATAGTGACAGAGCCGACCTGGACGTGGTGCTCATCCTCTCGGGAATGCTCCGGTTCGAGGGCCGGGGTGGCAGGTTTTTCCGAGGCCCGGGAATCATCCCGGCGGATCGGAACTTCAACCGGCAGCAGAGTTTCACGCGGCTGAACCCACGGAGTTCTCTTGCCCTCTCCGGCGCCGGCGCCATAGGACCGGAACGAATCGGCGGCTTTGGGAGTCCATACCCAGAAAAGAAGCAGGACGGCGAAGGGGAGCGCGGCGATTGCGAGCAGAGCCGCTGTCGCCCGTCGCTTGAAGATCTGCCGTGTTTTGGCTTTGATCCACTTCCAACTGAGGATGAGATGGACGGCCATCAGGACGACAAAGGCGATGGACACATAACCGTGGATGTTTCCCCACTGATGGCGGTGAAGGCCCAAGAAATATTTGGCCGTTTCTGCCGCGGCCGGTCCGGCCGGGATAACAAGCCCTAACAGGATGCCGATGAAGGTCATCCCAACCAGGCAGACAAAAAGAAGGGCGTCCACAATGTATCTCCAATCCGATTCTTTCATTCCCAAAGGCCTCCTCTCTTAGGTGATAAGTTCCAGTAGGGAAGACCACATCCTGCGAATATCATCCGCGGACGAGTTCGAGCTGTATTCCAGATAGGGGATGCCTTGGACGACAGACTCAGGCACAGCCATATCGAAGGGAATCCTCCCGACCACAGGGATCGATTGTTCCCGGCACCAACTCTCGATCTGCCCGGAATTCTCAAGATTGAGGTCGAATTTATTGATACAGCAGGCCGCCCGGATATTGAAGTGCCGCGCCAAACCGATAATTCTCTCCATGTCGTGACGGCCGGAGGGCGTCGGCTCGGTCACGACGAGGGCCAGGTCCGTCCCCGTCAGCGAGGCGATGACCGGGCAACCGATCCCGGGCGCTCCGTCCATGATCACCAGGTCGCGCTTTTCGCTCTCGGCGATCTGCCTGGCCTTCTTCCGGACCTCGGTGACGAGTTTTCCCGAATTTTCTTCGGCGATTCCCAACCGGGCATGGACGAAGGGGCCGTATTTTGTCTTGGAGACATACCATTCGCCCGCAACCGGGGTTTCCATCTCGACGGCCTGCACCGGACAGACCTGATAACAGACACCGCAGCCTTCGCAGGATAGGGTGTCGACGGCCACCTTCCCCTCTCTGTTCTCAATGAGGGCCTCGAATCGACAGAGCGGCGGGCAAATCCCGCAGCCCGTGCATTTGCCGGCCTCGATCCTGGCCTTGCGGCCGCTCCTGAAAACGTGCCGTTCCCGGATTTCCGGTCGAAGGAGAAGATGGAGGTTGGCGGCGTCGACGTCCACATCGGCCAAAACGGCATTCCGGGCCAAGACAGCGAAACAGGCCGACACGACCGTCTTCCCGGTCCCGCCTTTTCCGCTGATCACGACGATCTGTTTCATGACAAGAGCTTCCCGATGCTTTCGTATAACTCCAGAAAGGCCGTCCGGTAGGCCGGGAATGCTTCTATAACGATCTCCCCCCGTGAGTAGGACTCGGCGATCTTCCGGTCGAAGGGAATTGTCATCAGCACGGGGATCCCCTCCCGGGCGCAGAAATCTCGGACCGCTCCGTCTCCGTCGCCCAGGGAAGCTCTGTTGATCACGATCCCGCAGGGGATTTTCATCTCCTTCGCCACGCCGACGGCGAGTTCGAGGTCGTGAAGCCCGAAGGGTGTCGGCTCGGTGACGAGAAGACAGAATTGACTGCGCTTGAGGGACTCAATGACGGGACAGCTCGTCCCCGGCGGCGCGTCGATGATGACGGTCCGGCTCGAGTCCATCTCCTTTTTGAGAGCCCGGATGAGCGGCGGCGACATGGCCTGGCCGATATCCAGCCGGCCGTGGAAGAAACGGATGTCGCCGGCCCGGCCGGATTCGATGACACCGATCCGTTTCCCGGTTTCCCGGATCGCGTTTTCCGGACAGAGAAGGCTGCAGGCGCCGCAGCCATGGCAAAGCTCAGAGAAAACAAGCACGGCGTCCTTGACGACCGCCAGCGCATTGTAAGCACAGACCTCGGCGCATTTGCCGCAATAGTTACAGCGGTTATCGTCGATCTCGGGAACAAGAGTGAAGACTTCCCGGGTCTTCTCGATTTGAGGCTTGAGAAAAAAATGGGCGTTCGGTTCCTCGACGTCGCAGTCCAGGAACTGAACAGGATGGTCGGGCTGAAGGGCCAGCGCCAGATTAACGGCGATGGTTGTCTTGCCCGTACCTCCTTTGCCGCTGGCCACTGAGATAATCAATGATAAACTCCGCCGGCTCCTCGTATCCGGCTTACTTTGCCTGACGAAGCGCCTGGTCGAGGTCCTCCTTCAAGTCTTCATAGCCCTCGCAGCCGACCGACAGGCGGATCAGGTCATTGCTGATCCCGGCGGCTTTCCGTTCTTCTTCGGATACTCCGGCGTGGGTCATGCTGGCCGGATGCTGGATCAGGCTCTCAACTCCGCCGAGGGAGACGGCCAGAGTGCAGAGCTTGACCGCATTGATCATTTTCCGTCCCGCTTCGAATCCACCCTTCAGCCCGAAGCAGAGCATCGAGCCGAAACCTTTCATTTGTCTTTTGGCCAGGGCGTGCTGGGGATGGCTTTCCAGACCGGGATAGTTGACCCAGCTCACCTCCGGGTGGGCTTCCAAAAACCGGGCCAGCTTCGCGGCGCTGTCCTGGCTCTTTTCCACCCGCAGGGCCAGCGTCTTGACTCCGCGGAGGACCAGCCAGGCCTGATGCGGGTCGATGGTCCCGCCCATGAGCGTGAGCACCCTGCGCAGGCGCTTGAAGCGGCTCTCTTCTTTGGCCACGATTATTCCGCCGACGACGTCGCTGTGACCGTTGAGAAACTTGGTCAGGCTATGAATGACGATATCTGCCCCTAAATCCAGAGGGTTCTGAAGAACCGGACTGGAAAAGGTGTTGTCGACGACGAGGAGAATCCCTTTCTCCTTGGCCACTTCGGCGCAGGCCCGGATATCGGTCAGGACGATGGTCGGGTTGGCCGGAGTCTCCACAAAAAGCATCCGGGTATTGGGCCGAAGAGCATCCTTGATTTTTTCGATATTTGAGGTATCAACGAAGGATGACTGGACGCCAAACCGGGACAATTCATTCTCGACGACCGTCCGGGAGGGTCCGTAGACCGCATCGGTGCTGATCAAGTGCGAATCACGATCAAGAAAGGCCAGGTAGGTTGTGGTAATAGCCGCCATTCCCGAAGCCGTGGCCATCGCGCCCCAGCCTCTTTCGAGGATGGCCACGCAGTCTTCCAACGCTTTCGTCGTCGGGTTGCCTATCCGGGTGTAGATATAGCCATCCTCCCGGCCCTTGAACAGGGCGGCTCCCTGCTCGGCATTCTCGAAAGCGAAGGTAGATGATTGGTAGATAGGAACAGAAACTCCGCGGAAGAGGGGATCAGGGTGCTGGCCGGCATGAATCGCCGCGGTAAAGAGATCGTCGTTCTTGGTGGTCACGCATTCCTCCTGACTGGTTTTTTTCACTAACATTCCATTATCGTATTCAAGGCGGGTTCAATCCCGCCGGCAGGTTCCGCCGGAAGAGCAGGGCGGCGCGTCACAACGCTCGTCTTTTCCGCAGCACGTTTTACCCTGGCGGAAAGACGAACCTATCAGGACGGCCGCTGGAGAGGAGATCATCTTTTCCAGATTTAGGCTCCGGCAGTGACCGCAGGCTAATTCCGGGTCCGGGTGTGTCGACCGGGCCAGGACCTCCATCACCCGGCCGCAATCCCGGCATCGGTATTCGTATATGGGCATAGGACTAAAAGGTCAAACGGCTCGAGCCAGTTTTCCCCCGCATTGGGGACAGGTCATCTGGACGCAGGGCACTCCCCTCTCGTGCTGAACCCTGGCCCCGCAAGAGGGGCAAACGCACGATCCACCCAGCCCGAGCCCCTGTCCTCCCATCCGGCCGAGGCCGCCGCCCCGTCCTCTTCCCTGTCCTTGTCCTTTTCCTTGTCCTCTTCCTTGCATCTTAACCTCCTTCAATTGTAAGATTCCATGACCGCTCTGTCTTCCTTCATCAGGTCGCCGGCCAGCTCTTCCATGTTCGCATTTTTCCAGAAGGGCAGCCGGGTATGCACTTCCAGGTATTTCAGAGGAATGGGATGAGTGCCAACCACCACAGGAAGTCCATAGCGTGTTTCGATGAATTCCTTGAACTGACGGATGCGGGGACAAGGGGGATATCCGACGATCAATCCGGTGGCCAAATGGACGACCTCGGCCCCGTTCTTCTTCATTTCTTCCGGAACGTATTCGATATTTCCGCCCGGGCATCCCCCGCAGTAGGAGTAACCGACCACCTCGACGGGTTCGTCCTTGGGATAGCGGGCGAATCCTCCCACCCGCTCGCGCACGGCCCGGAAGCATTTTCCCCCGCCGCAGGATTGGTAGCGTCCACAGATGATGATGCCGATTTTCTTCACGACCATCTCCTCCTTTTCATTCTTAAGGCGTCTTGTCGTTCAAGATCTTGTCCACGATCTCCCGGAAAGCCTTAGCCGCCTCGGAATCCGGCAGGTGGACGGCGAAGGGCTTCCCCTCGTCCCCGGAAATGACGATCCGGGGATCCACCGGGATCCCTCCGAGAAAGGGGACGTTCATTTCCGCGGCGGCCTTCTCGCCGCCGCCCTTCTTGAACAGGTCGATCCTCTGGCCGCAGTGGGGACAGACCATACCGCTCATGTTCTCGACGATGCCCAGGACTTTCAGGTTAAGCTTCATGGCGAAAACCACGGCCTTCCGCGAATCCAGAACGGAGACCTCCTGGGGTGTCGTCACAATGATCGCTCCGGTGGCAGGGATCAACTGGGCGACCGACAGCGGCTCATCTCCGGTGCCGGGCGGGGAATCGATGATCAGCCAGTCCAAATCGCCCCACTCCACGTCCCCGAGAAACTGCTGAATGACCTTCATCTTCATCGGACCCCGCCAGATGACCGGCAGATCGGGAGAATCCAGGAGAAAGGACATGGAAACGAGCTTTAAATTCTCGTTGACCTGGACGGCCTTGATCGCGTCGGACGAGATCTCGAGCTTCTTGTCTTCGACCCCGAGCATCTTGGCCAGGTTGGGACCATGGATATCCACATCCAGGAGACCGACCTTCCTGTTTCTGAGGGAAAGGGCCAATCCCAGGTTGGCCGCAACCGTGCTCTTGCCGACGCCTCCCTTGCCGCTGAAAACCAGGATCCTGTTCTTGATCCGGGCCAGCGCCCTCGAAATCTTTGCTTCATCCTCGTTGTCGGCCACGATTTATCTTTTCGTCAACTCAGCGATGGCCTCGCGGGCGCTCGAGTTTGCAACAGAGATAACCCTTATGCCGGCGGAGCCGAGGACCTGTTGGGCATTCGGCCCGACCTGTCCGGTCAGGACAGCCGAAACTCCCTGGCCGGCAATGAACTGGGCGGACTGGATGCCCGCACCGTGTCCAGCCTGAGCGCTGGGATTTTCAAAGGACTTGAATTCCAGCGTGTTCAGGTCGACGATCAGAAAATAGGCAGCCCGGCCGAAATTGGGATCGATTTCCGCCTCCAGGTCCGGCCCCTTAGCGGTCACACAGACCTTCCCTTCGATGGGCATTCCCGCCTCAATCTTTTCGGGAGACTCCTCATGGCGGAAGGCCCCTTCCGGATGATGCCCGTGGTCGCACAAGTCCTGCCCGGCTTCGAGCTCTTGCCGAAGGAACTTCTCGATCACCTCATCGACCGGCCCCTGGACGCCGATCAGCGTCTGGATATTCTTCTCGGCGAAAAGACCCTGGGCGCGGGGGCCCATTCCCCCGGCGATGATGGCCTCGACTCCCCTCTCTGATAGATAGCCGGGGAGAAAACCGGGCTGATGCCCGGGGTTCGGGATCTCCTGACGGCTCAGCACCCGTCCGTCTTGAATATCGACAATCGTATAGGTCGAGCAGCGTCCAAAATGAGCGGAGACAAATCCGTTTTCTGTTGATACGGCAATCTTCATCTGCAACTCCTCTGTGTCCTTCTGTCCGGCAGTTCGATTGACCTGCTAGAGTGACGGACTAATTTTTTTTCTTTTCCAGGGCGGTGATTCTTTCGGAAACGCGATCCATGTGACGGCGAAGGTCCTCGGCTTGTTTTTTCAGCCCTTTCAGCTCTTCCTCCGGCGACATCCGGACAGACCCTGGACCCTGCCCGGACAAATTCGGAGGGAAGAACGGCCCGGCCATCCCCCTCCCTCTTCCCCTGCCGCCCCCAGTTCCCGGCCCCATCCCATAATGGGCGGGGACATCAGGACCTTTGGCCTCTCTGAGCTCGGTCCCGGAAGTGTATTTTCGGGCGACTTCGGAAATGGTTCCGGTGACGCCGATAATCACCTTCACTCCGGCCGCTTTCAAAGTCCGGAAAGCATTCGGCCCGCAACTTCCTGTCAGGACGGCCTCAACATTTTTTTGAGCCACGAGCTGCGCGGCCTGGATCCCCGCCCCGCTGGAAGCGCCGACGTGAGGATTTTCCACGGCCTCAAAATCCATGGTCTCGGGATCGACGATCAGGTAATAAGGGCAGCGGCCGAACCTCGGGTCAACGGGGCTTTCCAGATCTGGGGAAGACGCGGAAACGGCGACCTTCACTTGTCCTCCCTTTCAAACTCCTGGATCCTTTTTTCGATCGTCTTCAGTTCATCCCGGACCTGTTGGGCTTCTGCCTTCAGAAAATCGAGCTCTTGTTCCGGCGTCAGTTCGGCCGCTCCCCAGGGATCATAGGGAGTGGCAAATCCCGGCATCGGGAAATCCTGATCCGGAGAAAATGGGACCTGACCCTCTTGCCAGGCCCGATCCATCTGGGGCGTCGGCCACCTGCCGGACATCATATATTGAGCGCAGGGGCCGAGGCCGGAAGGGCTCCGCCCTACCCAGCCGGGCGAATAACCGAATCGCATCCAACCCGGCAGCCCCGTTAGTTCATACATCCTTCTGTAGCGATTCCTCATTTTTTCGTCTCCTTGTCCTTTTCAAGTTCGGTCAGCCTTGTCTGGACCTGGAGGAGCTGCTGTTCGAGATTTTTGGCCTGATCAGCGAGCCAGGCGGCTTCTTCTTCACGGCCCGGCTGAAACGGGAACGGAGTCATTGGATAGTATGGATGACCCCAGAAGCCACCAATCCGAGGGCGCCAGAATCCGCGGCCGCGGCCAATGCCCATCCCCCGGCCCCAGCCTCTTCCGAGGCCGAAACCCCGGCCAAAACCTAAGCCGGGCCCGGCAAACATGGTGCCTGGAGTCGGGTATCCTGAGCAGTAGCCCAGACCTCTTCCCGTTCTCGGTCCGAGGCCCCAAGGTCCGGTTCGATTTCCTCCTGGCATGATTAAACCTCCTTTATCTATAAGGATTAAAAATTCAACGGCATTTCTCGCACAAACCCAGGAATTCGATATTGTGGTCCTGAATCAGGAAGTTGTGTTTTTTCGCCAGAGTCTCCTCTGTTTTCCGGATGAGCTCCAACTCCTGCTGGACGAAATCCCGGTAATCGACGATCTTCCCGCAATTGGTGCAGATCAGATGATGGTGATGGTCCTTCTTGCCCTCGCTTTTCAATTCATAGCGACTTTGGCCGTCGCCCGCGGTGACTTTTTGAACAAACCCGAGCCGGTAAAGAAGTTCAAGAGTGCGGTAGATGGTTGTTAGTCCAATGCCGGGGTAGAGGGCATAGAGGGATGCATAGATGTCCTTGGCGCTCATGTGCTTGGAAGTGCGGCTCAACAGGTTGAGGATGATCTCTCGGGGAACGGTCCATCGGCTGACGTTTTCCCGGAACCTGTACTGCCACTTATGCCGGCCGGGCATCGAGCCACCTCTTAAAGATAATGATAATCATTTTCATTAATAATATACGCTACGGCGTAATCGTTGTCAAGAAAAAAATACTGATTTCCCTCTCGGCTGGATCTGCCGCCAAGACGCCGAAGCCTTATTCTCTCAAGCGGGCCAGGGTTTCATAGAGCACAGGGACAACGATCAGCCGGAGCAGGATGGCGAAGAAGAACCCTCCGATATAGACAACCGCCAGCGGCCGGTGGAGCTCGGACCCCGTGGTGACGATCAGGGCCAGCGGCAGCACGGCCACGATCATGACCATGTCGGTCATGAAGATCGGCCGGAACTTGGTCAGGGCTCCCTGGACCACCGCCTCCCGGATAGACTTGCCCTGGCGCCGGAAGTCGTTGATCTTGGCCACCAGGATGACATCGTTCTGAACACAGATCCCGAATAGGGCGATCAGCCCGATCGTCGAGGAGACGTTGAGGGTCTGTCTGGCGATGATAAGCGCGAGGATTCCCCCGATGAGCGTCGTGGGGATGTTGAGGATGATCAGCAGGGCCTGCCAGATATGGCCGAACGACGAGTAAAGGATAATAAAGATGATCAGGATGACGATGAGCATGAGCTGGCCGAGGTGTTTGAGCGCCCTCTGTTGGCTTTCGAATTGCCCGCCGAAGGTCACGAAATAACCCGGGGGAAGAGCCACCTGGGTGTCGATCTTTTGCCGGGCTTCCTCGACAAAGCCACCGATATCCCGTTTGACCACATTGCAGAGGATGATCTTCCGCCTCATCATGTTCTCCCGGAAGATCGTCTGCGGCCCTTCGCCCCGGCGGATTCCGGCCAGTTCCGAGAGCGGGATCCTCTCGCCGTTCGGCGCGCTGATCAAGAGATTCCTGATTGCCTCCTCATCATTCCGGTATTCCTCGGGAAGGCGGATGAGGACCGCGGTCACCCGGTCGACTTCGTAGACGTCCGTAGCCTCGATCCCGTTCAGGGCGGTCTCGATCGTCTCGGCCACCTGGGCGACGGAAATGCCGAATCGGGCCAGGCGTTCCCGGTTCAACCGGATGATAAGCTGGGGAACGCCCGTCGTCTGCTCGATCTGGAGGTCGGCCACGCCACGGACCTCGGCGACGACATTCCTGACTTCCTCGATCTTATCGTTGAGGATGTCAAGGTCTGCTCCGAAGAGCTTGATGGACAGCTGCCCCTCGGTCCCGGTCAGCATCTCGGCCAGTTTGTTGGAGATCGGCTGCTCGAAGATGTAGGCGATCCCCGGCAGCTTGTCCAACTCCAGGCGCATCGCCGCGGTGATTTCCTTGAAGCCGCGCTTCCTTTTTTCGAGCGGCACAAGTTCAATGAGATAATGACTGTGGTTGACCGGATGGAGATGCTCCGAGGCCTCAGCGGTACCCGTCGTCCGGGAAACGGAGACGACCTCCGGGAAAGACAGGAAGATCTTCTCGATCCGCGTGCCCATGGCGACCGATTCTTCAAGGGAGGTCTCGGGGAGCATGACGGTCGAGGCCAAGACCGAGCCTTCGTCGAGCGGCGGGACAAACTCCTTCCCCAGGAACGTGTGAGCGATGAAGGCTCCGATGATCAGAACGATGAAAACGGTGATGATGACTGTCTTGTGGTCGAGAGCCGTTGTGATTATACGATGATACTTTTCGCTCAGGAAATCCGTCACCGGGTTCTTCCTGTTGATGATATGTTTCTCCGTCAGGAAGGCGGAGGCCAAGACAGGCTTCAGGGTGATGTTGATGATGAGAGAGCCGAAGAGTGCCGCGGCCACGGCAAAAGCCGTCGGCCGGAACATCGCCCCTTCGAGGCCCTTCAGGGTCAAGAGAGGGATAAACACCAGGATGATGATGAGGTTGGCGGAAAATAGGTACTTGCCCACATCCTTGGCGGCCTCGGCGGTGAGATCCAGGGTACTCCCCTGTCCTTTCTTTTCTTTCAGCACCCGGAAGATGTTCTCGACCATGATGATCGACCCGTTGGCCACCTTGCCGATGCCGATGGCCAGCCCGCCGATGGACATAACGGTAAGACCGACGCCGAAGATATTCATGAGGACAATGGCGATGAGGATGGAGAAGGGGATGGTCAGGGAGGCGATGAGCGAGCTGCGCAAGTCCCACATGAAGAAGATCATCACCAGGATGATAAGCACGGCCCCTTCCAGCATGGAGATCTCGACGTGGTTGATGGACTTCAGGATCAGGACGGACTGATCATAGAAGGGCTCGGTCTTGATCCGTTCGGGGAGGTCCCTGGCGATCCGGGCCAGGGCCTCCTTGATATTCTTGATGGCGGCCAGGGTGTCTCCGCCGTATTGCTTTTCGATGGTGACATAGACGGATTCCTTGGCGTTATGGCTTCCAGATTCCCGTCTGAATCTCGGGCCGACCTTGACCTCGGCCACATCCTTGACATAGACAGGGACGTTGTTCCTCGAGGTGATGACCGTCGTCTTGATATGATCGAGGGTTTCGATCCGTCCCAGGCCTTTGATTAAAACCTCCTGGGCTCCTTTGCTGATGACGCCTCCGCTGAAATTCCTGTTGGAGTTCTCGATAGCCTCTCTGACCTCGTCGATGGTGATATTGTAATTCTTGAGCATCTCCGGCTTGAGGGATACCTGGAACTGTTTGACGAAACCGCCCAGGTTGATGATGAAAGAGACGCCGG
>CAYOZW010000086.1:0-12319 GCA_964408495.1 uncultured Eubacteriales bacterium | reverse complement strand
CTTCTTCGAGAGCGGCATGAACTTCGAGGTGATCAAGGTCCGGATCATCGAGCTCATCGTCATCATCTCCCGGGCGGCCATCGAGGCCGGAGTTGGAGCTCAAGAGCTCCTCGGGCTCAACTTTTCGTACCTCACCGACCTCAGCAAAGTGACGGACCTGGACGAGCTCCTCTTTAAGGTCACCCGGGTCCTGGAGAATTTCATCGCCAAGGTCTCGTTGAGCAAGGGGAAAAAAAGGAAGGTCCGGTGCCGGCGGATGCGCGATTTCGTCGAGCAGAATTTCACCGGCCGGATCACCGCCCGGGACGTCGCCAGGCAAGCCGGGCTCAGCGTCAGCCGGGCCCTTCACCTTTTCCGGGAAGAGACCGGGATGGCTTTGACGGGCTATGTCAATAAGCTGAAACTCGATTACGCCAAATACCTCCTCCTCAACAGCGATATCTCCCTGGCCGAGCTGGCCGCCGAGCTCGGATATTGCGACCAGAGCCACTTCACCAAGAATTTCAAAAAGCTTGAAAAGATCACCCCCTCCCACTTCCGCCTGAGATACAAAGCCGACCTTTAATGAGGCCGGTTTGAAAAAATGACCCTTCAATGCTAATATAAGGCCCCATGGCGCTCGATCATTCATTCGACATCGTCTCCAAGATCGACTGGCAGGAGGTTTCGAACGCCGTCCACATCGCCCTCAAGGAGATCACCAACCGCTTTGATTTCAAGCACAGCCGGGTTGAGATCACCCAGGAAAAGGACCGGTTGATCCTGATCGCTGAGGACGGCACAAAGCTCCGCAGCCTGATCGACGTCCTGGAACAAAAAATGGTCAAACGCCGCATCCCGCTCAAGGCCGTCCAGTTCCAGAAGGTCGAGGACGGGCCCAACCGCACGGTCAAGCAGGAGGTCCACTTCCAGGCCGGCATCCCTATCGAGAAGGCCCGCGAGATCGTCAAGCTGATCAAACAGCAAAAAATCAAAGCCCAAGCCGCCATCCAGGGAGACCAAGTCCGGATCTCTTCGTCGAAGATCGACACTCTCCAGGAGGTGATCGCCTTCCTCAGAGGGCGGGATCTCGGCATTCATATGGAATTCGCCAACTACCGATGAGACAATCCATCCCCCAGAAAGCGCGGAAGATCCTTGCCGAGCGGCGGGACCTCAATGCTGTCTACAACCATATCCAGGAAGAGCTCGACAGGGTCGAGGATAGCCTGAGGACATTCTCCTCCTCGCCCAATCCGTTGATTTCCGAGATCAGCGGCTATCTCTTCCAAAAAAAGGGCAAGCGCATCCGGCCGGCCTTGCTCATCCTTTGCTCGAAGTTGTTCCGCTACCGGGGCGATGAGCATATCAGTATGGCCGCCCTGGTCGAGTTTATCCACACGGCCAGTCTGATCCACGACGACATCATCGACAATGCCGACCGGAGAAGGGGGCGGGACTCCGTCCATACCCGTTGGGGCCCGAATATATCCGTCTTGCTGGGTGACTATCTCTATATCAAGTCCATCAGGCTTTCCCTTGAAAGTGCCCACCCCGAGGTCGTCCGCATCCTGACAGACGTCTCGACCCGGATGATCGACGGAGAGCTGACCGAATACAGTTTGAGCGGCCATTTGGATGCCACCGAGCAGGATTACATCGAGATCATCAACCAGAAAACGGCTTCCCTTTTCGCCGCCGCCTGCCAGATCGGAGCCATCCTGGGCGGGGCGACGCCGAAGCAGGAGCGCTTGCTCATCGATTACGGCCGAAACCTGGGGCTAACCTTCCAAGTGATCGACGACCTGCTCGATTTCCAGGGAGACGAAGATGAGATGGGCAAGCCCATCCTCTCCGACCTGAGCGAGGGCCGCATCACCCTGCCGCTTATCCACACTCTCCGCAACGACGGCGCCGCCAACCGCGCCCGCCTGCGGACATTGATGAAAAAAAAGAAGCTGGCCCGCCAATCGAGAAAGGAGATCCTGGCCATCATCAGGGCCAACGGAGCCCTGGAATACACCTATCGCAAGGCCGAAGAATTCTCTCTCCGGGCGCGGGAGATTGTCGCCCAGTTCCCGGAATCGGCTCATCGCGAAGCTCTCGGCCTGCTGGCCGAATTCGTGCTGTCCAGGAACAAATAGAGACGGATCCGCCTTGCTCGAGATCGAAGTCAAAGTCCGGGTGAAAGACGCCGCGGCGATGCGGCAGGCTGTCCTCGGATCGGGGGGAGTGCTCGAGAAAGATCGTTATCGCGAGGAAAACACCCTCTTCGATCTTCCTTCACGGGCCCTGACCGGGAAGGGCTGCGCCCTCAGGGTCCGCCGGGCCGGGCGCAAGATCTTCCTGACCTTCAAAGGCCCGGCCCAGAAATCGCGGCGATTCAAGGTCCGCGAGGAACACGAAACCGAAGTCAGGGATGAAAAGAAGTTGTGCCGGATCCTCCGATCACTGGGATATGTGGCCGTCTTCCGCTATCAGAAGTTCAGGACGACTTTCCGGCGGGGACGCATCCGGATCATGCTCGATGAGACGGCAGCCGGCTGTTTCTGTGAGTTCGAGGGCGAGCGGAGTGACATCATTAAATACACCCGCACTCTCGGATTCTCGTCCGGAGATTTGATCAAACAGGATTACGTACAGATCTTGCAGGAACAGCTGAAAGAGGCCTAGTCCTCCTCCGCCTCTCCCCCCTTTTCGTTCTTTGCCTCATCGCCATCTTCCGGAGATTCAGTCTCATCCCCTTCTTCCTCTTCTTCCTCTTCGTCTTCCTCGACGGGCTCTTCCTCGAATATCTCCAGACCGATATCTGCGGCGGCTTCCTCCCCCGACTCGCCCCCGATCTCCTCGCCCAGAAAGATCCTTTCCTCCTGATCCGTGACGTCCTCTGATTTGGTTTTTAGGATCTCAAAATCGACGAGGCCCATCCGGACTTCCTGCTGGGCGATACGGACGGGGTTTTTGGACCTGGACTTGATCCGGGACTTAGCTCCCTTGAGGAGCTCTTTCGCCCTTTTGGAGGCGATAATAACAAATCGGTACTTGCTATCGACATTACCGAGGTCTTTCAATGAAGTGTATTCCTCCTCTTTAGATGCGGGATGCTGAGGGGTAGGATAGCAGAAACGGCGGCAGAATTCAATTTTTCGCTAGAAAATATTCACATCCCCGCGGCGCTGTGTTAGAATAGGAACTTATTTTCGCACGAAAAGCGGTCGAATCCCATGTCTGAAGAAAAGAAGTGTCCCCAGGTCATCTGGGCTGTCGGCGGCGGCAAGGGAGGAACGGGCAAAACCTTCCTCTCGGCCAACCTTGCTATCGCCCTCGGCGTTGACCTGGGAGATGTCATCGCCGTTGATGCCGATCTGGGAGGCCCCAACCTGCACACCCTTCTTGGCGTCCGGCAAAACGGCCGGGACCTTGGGGATTTCATCAGGAACCAAGTGGGCCGCCTCGAGGATATCACTCTGCCTACCTCATTTCCCGGACTGCGACTTATCCGGGGAAGCGAAAACACGCTTTTCCTGGCCAACCTCAACCACTACAAAAAGCTGAAACTGATCCGGCAGATTAAAAGTCTGCCCTCAAAAAGAGTACTCATCGACCTGGGGACAGGGAGCGCCTATAACACCCTTGACTTGTTCGTCATCGCCAGTCCCGGGATCCTCGTGGTCACACCCGAGCCGACGGCGATCGAGAACACCTACCTGTTTTTGAGGTCTTGCGCCCTCAGGATCCTCAAAGCCTACGCCCGCTATTTCGGGATCCGGGACTTTGACAAGAGAGTTCAGGAAGAGTTCGAGTCCCGTTCCGCCACCATGAGGTCATTCCTGGAAAGTCTGGCGGCCAGCGACGGGTCGGCCGGCCAGGTCCTCACCGCCGCCTTGAGAAGCCTCAAGCTTTACCTGGTGGTCAACAAGGCCCGGGACAAAAGGGATGTTCTTCTCGGCCAGTCGATCGTCGACGTCGTCCGCAAGTATTTTCTAATCAACCTGGAGCTCCTCGGCACGATTCCCTATGACGAGCGGGTCCACTGGAGCTTGAAGAAGTTCTCCCCATTTATCTTTGAGTACCCGGAGAGCGTCGTCGCCCAAACCATCCGGTCGATGGCGGAGCGCCTCTCCCAGAACGAGCCGGCCGTCGGGGAAGGAGAAAGACCTTCGCTCCGGGTTTGAACGATGATCAAGAAGATCGATGACCTGGACTACTATGAGCTCCTGAACCTGCGCGGCGACGCCTCCCAGAAAGAGATCGAAAAATCCTACCTTCTGGCCGTTGCCACCTACCATCAGGACAGTCTGGCGTCCTATGGAGTGCTCGGGGACGAAGAGAGGGCCATCATCCTGAACAAGGTCGAGGATGCATTCCAGACCCTGGGTAACCCGGAGAAGAGAAAAACCTACGATTCGCTCGTCCGCGACGGGAATTCGGAGTTCCGGGAGAAAGCCGCCTTCCGCAAGTCCACCCAGCGCTTGTTGATCGAGGACGCTGAAGAGCGAGACAGCCTCTGGGATAAGCTCAAGTCCATCGTCGCTCCTGTTCGCCGCCGCCGGGATAACCGCATTCCCGATGACAACGGGGATGGAAAAGCTTGGCAAAGCCCCTCCAACGATTCCTACTACTGCGGCGAATACCTCAAAAAGGTCAGGGAGAGAAGGGGGCTTACCCTGGAGGAAATCGCCAGGCGGTGCGGCGTCGACCGGTCCCGGCTCGAATCCCTGGAAGAGGAGACCACCGATTTCCATCCCAACGGGGAAAAGAACCTGGAGGTCCTCAGGTGCTATGCCAAGTGCCTTGGACTCGACTCCGACGACGGCCGGGATTCTCCGTTTCCCACCCGCTTCCACTGAGCCGGCTCAGCGCTCCACTATGATATCGTCATCTGTACCAAACGTCCGGTCCGGTCCGGCGGCAATCAAGCGGTAGTTCTCATCTGAGAGCCGTTCGTACTTGAGCATTGTCCCCCAAGCGTCAGAAGGATCTCCCGAGAAAAGGCGGGCGGCGAAGAGCTCTTTTAGGTCTTGAGGGAGTTGGCCCTGGGTGGCAGAGAAGAGGGTGAGGGCCTTTTCCATGGTGGCCATATTCGTCTCGGTGAGCCCGGTCCGGAGCCTTGTGTTGGCATCCACTGTGGCTTCGATGTAGCTTTTTTCCCCGGCCTTAGCAAAGAAGAGAAAATAGACGACCACCATGGCCAGGAGAACGATGATCAGCGCGCCCCGTATTTTCATGGCTGAGAGAGAATTGACCCGTGCAGGACTCGAACCTGCAACCCGCGGATTAAGAGTCCGCTGCTCTACCTATTGAGCTAACGGGCCATAAAATCCTCATTAGTTTAGATGACTCCTCACCCCTTGTCAATTGGACTCAGAGGCCTCATTCTCTTATAATGATGCCGAGAAAATAATCCCATGAACCTAAACATCCTCATCCTCGTCATTGCGAGCGGTGCCGCTCTCATCATTCTCTTCTTCCTCTATTCCCTGGTCCGCTCCATGAAAACAACCTCGGGCCAGATCGAGGACCTGAAGCGCTCCCAAGCGGAAAATCCCGCACTCTCTATCATGCAGCAACAAATCGGTCAACTGACTCAGCAGGTCAATCAACAGCTCCAGAATATGAGCAGTCAGTTCCAAAAAACGACCGGGGACATCGGCCAGACACTCGGGAACGTCCAGGGCCACCTCGGCAAAGTCGAGGGCGCGACCCGGGAAGTCCTGGAAAAAGCCAGGAGCATCGCCAGCCTCGAGGACCTGTTGCGCGCGCCCAAGTTCAGGGGCGGAGTGGGCGAGTTCTTCCTCGGCGACCTGCTCGGTCAGATCCTGCCCCAGGCCTGTTTCTTTCTCCAGCACCGTTTCAAGAGCGGCGAGAAGGTCGATGCCGCCATCAATATCAACGACCGGCTGGTTCCTGTAGACGCCAAGTTCCCGCTGGAGAATTTCAAAAAATACATCCAGGAGACCGACGAGAAGGCCAAGGAGGCCCAGCGCAAGAAGTTCGTGACCGACGTCAAGAAGCACATCGACGACATCGCCACAAAGTATATCCTGCCGGAAGAGGGCACCTACGACTTCGCCTTGATGTACATCCCGGCTGAGAACGTCTATTACGAGACCATCCTCAAGGACGAAACCCTGGGAGAAGAACGCGGCCTCTACAGCCACGCCATCCGGCGACGGGTCATCCCTGTGTCCCCCAACTCTTTCTTTGCCTATCTTCAGGTGATCGTCTACGGATTGAAGGGCATGGAGATCGAAAAATCGGCCCACCTGATCTATCAGACGCTGACCCAGCTCCGCGGCGACCTCGCCCGCTTCCAGGGCGAGTTCCAGACACTGGGGACCCATCTGGGCAATGCCAAAACGAGGTTCGACGAGGCGGAAAAACGGCTGGGGAAATTTTCCGACCGGCTCGACCTCGTCTCCGAGGGACGACCGGCCGAGCTCGCCGCCGCGCCTAAACCAGAAGGCGATGGGGATTAAGTGCTTGCCGCGATGCTGTCAAACGTCTTCATCATCTCGGGGCTGCCGATGAAAATGAAGATGTCATTTTCCTTGATGACCCGGTCCGAGGCCGGGTTGAAATCATAGGTCCCTGTCTTTCCATTCCGCACAGCGACTAAGAGAGCGCCGGTCCTCTCCCTGACGGCAGACTCCTGGATGGACTTCCCCACCAGCGGCGACTCCTTCCCCACCTCAACCTCCTCGACGCGGAGGATATGCTCCTTGCCGTAAAGCATCTTGTCGAGGAAGGTGACGACCGCCGGCCGGACCATGTCCGAAACCATGCGCATGCCGCCGATGAAGCTCGGGGAAACAACGCTGTCGGCCCCGGCCTTCTTGATCTTGGCGTGCGACTTCAAGTCGTTTCCTTTGGCGATAATCCTGGCCTTGGGATTGAGGCTCCGGGCCGTGATGGTGACGAACAGGTTGGCTTCGTCGGAGGGAAGTGATAGGAGAATACCTTTAGCCAGGCTCACGCCGGCCTTCTCGAGGACCTCGTCCTCTGCCGGGTCACCCAGCACATGCAGGAAATCCCCGTGGGAAGCGAGCCTGTCGATTCTTTCCTTGGAGGGCTCGATGACGACGAAATCCCGCTCCGTCAAGATGAGCTCGCGGATAACCGTCTGGGCGGTTTCGTCGCTTCCGCAGACGATGTAGTGGTCCTTGAGCTTGGCGATATCCTTTCCCATGCGTCTTCTCCCCAAGATATTTTTGAGCTCGCCCTCGATGATGAAAGCGGTGATCGATGAGACCGCGAAGGCGATCGTCCCCAGGCTGACCATGATGAAGAGGATGTTGAAGATGCGGCCGGCCGGACTCTGGCTGAGGTCGACCACCTCGCCGTAGCCGATGGTCGAGATGGTGATGGCAGTCATGTAGACGCTATCCAGGAGGCTCGTCTCCGGCCCGCCGAAGAACTTAAACCCGATAACACCGCTCGAAAACACTGCCGCGAAGACGATAAGCGAGATGTAGATCCGTTTGCGGTTATCCATGGCCTCAGACACCCTTTCTCATCGCGCCCCAATTATAGTCGATTCGGTTGACATTTTCAGCTAATAAATATCTCATAAAAGCGAGGGAAACATATGGCCAACTGGAAAGATGATTTGAAGGATTTTTTCAGAGAAGGTGATATCGACCGTGCCCAAGAGAAACGGGACGAAAAGCTCAGGTCAGAGGTCAAAAAGTTCTATTTGAAAACGGTCCAGCCTGCGTTCAAGAAGCTGAAGAAGGAGCTGGAGCGCTACGGGCGGGAGGTGAATGTCGCCGTCAGCGAAAGCCTCGCCGCCATCGAGGTCGAGTTGGAGGGTCGGTTGGAGCTGAAATACCAGGTCAAGGTTCGGGATATCCATCCCTACCTGGAAATCCATTACCAGGATGCCATGGGCAACGTGATCTGGGGGGAAGGGAACTTCCGGGAAGGCTCCCAAAGAGTCGAGATTTTTGACCTCTCCACAGACGAGATCATCCAGAACTTCTTGAAGGAATACAAAGCGCGGCTGTGGGTTCTTTATAAAAAACGCGCCACAGATATCTAGCAAAGTGAATTAGAGGGGACAAGTCATTGCGAGAGAGCGAAGCGATCGAAGCAATCTCACAGGGCTGGAATAAAAATGGCGCGCCTGACAGGGGTCGAACCTGCGACCTACGGATCCGGAGTCCGTCGCTCTATCCACTGAGCTACAGGCGCGCAATCGATAAATAGGGGTTAATATTACATCATTTTCAGGCGGTTGTGCAACCGGTCTAGGCCAGTTTGACCCCGGTTGGCGATTCAGGTAATTATAACGTCTTGATGATATCATCTTCCTATAAAGAGGGACTAGAGATGAAATGCCTTAAGTTTGCGTTGCTTTCAGGACTTGTCATTCTTTTTTTTGCGGGTTTGGATGCTTTTAAGCCGGCCGGATTTCAAACGGCCGATGTCCCAAGGGTTTATGACCGGGATGCCTGCACGGATATCATCGTCGGGAAAAAAGCCTCAACGGACGGATCGGTGATGACCTCACACACTGGCTGCTGTTCGGAATGCCGGGTCCATGTGGTGCCTGCCGGGACCTTCGAAAAAGGCGCCAGGGCACCGGTTTATTATGGGCTGCAGGACGTCAAGAAGCCTCTCCATGAGTACGGGAAGGTCATCGGGACCATACCCCAGGTGGAAAAGACCTACAAATATTTCCATACGGGATACCCCCATATCAACGAGCACCAGCTGGCCATCGGTGAGAGCACCTTGAGCCAGAGGGACGAGCTGAAGGTCGACATCGACTCGGGAAAACAAATCATGACCATCGAACAGGCCACGCTGTTCGCCCTCCAAAGGTGCAAGACAGCGATGGAGGCGATCGGATTGATCACGTCGCTGGTGGAGGAGTACGGATTCCTGCCTTCCTGCGGACCGGAATCGGAAGCCCTTTGCATCGCGGACACCGAAGAGGCCTGGGTTCTGGAGGTGTTTTCCGTCGGGAAAGACTGGGAGCCGGGGAGCGGAGAGCTCGGGGCCATCTGGGCCGCCCAGAGGGTCCCGGATGACCATGTGACCATCGTTCCCAACTGGAGCATCATCAAAGAAATCGACCTTTCGGATCCGGAAAATTTCATGGCTTCGAAAAATTATATGGAAGTGGCCATCGAGCGCGGCTGGTATGACCCGGCCGGCGGAAAGCCCTTTATCTGGCAGGAAGTCTATGCGCCGACCCCCAGGGAATGGGCGGTCAGCCGGTTTTGGCTTTTTTTCAGCACCTTCGCTCCTCATTATCAGGAATGGCCGGATAAAAAGCTTAATTCGCCTTTTAAAAATTATGACGCCTACCACCAGTATCTGGAGCCTCTGTCCACCTATCCTTTCTCCGTCAAGCCCGAGAAAAAGCTTTCCGTGCAGGATGTGATCGCCTTCCAGCGGTCGGTTTACGAAGGAACGATCTACGACATGACGGCCGATACGGACTGGCTGGTGCCCGACGGCAAAGGAGGCATGCGGAAAAGTCCTTTGACCACACCTTTTCCCACCAAAGACATGAGGGAATTGCTGGACATCACCTATCGCCGGATGGTATCCAGGGGAGGCTACGGGATGGTGGCCCAGCTCAGAGGCTGGCTGCCCCCGGAAATCGGAGGGATATACTGGTTTTACCTGGACAACCAGCACGTCAGCACCTATATCCCCATCTACACGGGTGTCCAGGAGATATCCCCTCTGTACGAGACTTATGATCCGGACGAGTTCAGCGAGGATTCGGCGCGCTGGGCGATCGATTTCGTGGATAATCTGCTGTACCTGCGATGGCAGGAGGCCATAAAAGATCTGCAGGCCGTGCGGGATCCCTTAGAGGCGGGGTTTTTCGAGAGCGTGAAGGAAATTGATGCCCAAGCCCTGGATCTGTTCCGGAAAAATCCTGAGCGGGCCAAAAAATATCTGACGGACGTCACGAAAGCGAATATGGAAAAGGTGGTGAAGATGTACAAAGACTTGAGAAACCATCTCATCACCAAATACACCAACAATAAACTTGGGCTTTAAATTTTTCATGATGGAACAATGGACCGAGTTTTTTCCAGAAAGCCTTTTGCCCCGGCCATCCGGGCAAGGAGTCAAGCCATGAGATATTTCTTCAAGCTGCTCATTGCAGGAATGTGTATCCTATCCTTGACCGCTCAGCAACAGCGGCCCATCCGGGACGACGTCGGTTTCTGTTGGAATCCGGCGAACATGCAGAAGCTCGTCGATTATCTCGAGAGTCAGGAAAAAGAAAATTTCCCGGCCGATGGGCTTGTGGCGGCCATTTCTCCTCATGACGACTATCTTTATGCCGGAAGGATCTATTATCCGCTCTTCAAGATCCTGAAAGCCAAAGAGGTGGTGATCTTCGGTGTCACCCACGGCACCGTACGAACTGAGATCAGCGGTCTTCAGAACATCCTGATTCTGGACGGATTCGAGTATTGGCCCGGCTTGAAGAAACCCATCCCCATCTCCAAGCTGCGGGGATATCTCAAAGAGCGGCTTGACCAGACGGTTTTTATCACAAACAACAAGGCCCATGAAATCGAGCATTCCATCGAAGCCCTCCTGCCTTTCCTTCAGTATTTCAATCCTGAAGTCAAGATCACACCCATCATGGTTACCCCCATGCCTTTTGAACGCATGGAGGAGGTCTCAGCGAAACTGGCCGAACAAATCGCGGGATATATCAAGGAAAAACATCTGGCCGTCGGGAAGGATATTTTCTTCCTGGTCTCCTCCGACGGCAACCATTACGGAAAAGACTTCAACAATTCCCCTTTTGGAGAAGGCGAAAAGGCCTGGAGAACGGCCCTTGAGCTCGACCGACGTCTCATCGGGACTTATCTGACAGGCGTTATGGACAGCGCCAAGATCGAGGGGTTGACCAAAGAGCTCTGGGGGGAAACCTACCTCGATTACCGCAATACCTACTGGTGCGGCAAGTATTCCGTCCCTTTTGGCCTTCTCACAATAGAAAAGATTATGGCGCTCATGATGGACAAAAAGATCGAGGGAAGACTCTTCCGTTTCTCCGACACCTACAGCGAAGGTGTCCTTCCGCTCAGGAAAACAGGGATGGGAACGACCGCCCCCTTCTCGCTCCGGCACTGGGTGAGCTTTTTCTCTGTAGGCTATTACCTCGAGTGAGGACGACCGAGGGATACCGCGCCAAATATCTGGAATGAGGCCTTGATGGGCTTTAAGTGCCTCCATATAGGGGAATTCTCGCTTCTCTTTGAATAATGCGATCTCACTCTCCGCTCGTTTGTTATTTGGCTCGGATTCCTTTCTCTTTTCCTTTTTTTTCTCGTTTTCTTTTCGCCTTTTCTTTCTTTTCTCTGTCTCTTCTCTCTTTTTCCCTGGTCATCCGACTGACTTCCCTTCCGAGAGATAATCCGGTTCCTATGCCGATCAACTCACTCCTTTTCAATTATCTCCAGATTAAATCTCCTTTTCAGCTTCATCCCGGCAGCACCGAGAATAATTCTGATCGCCTGAGCGTTTCTCCCCTGTTTTCCAATAACCTTGCCGATGTCTTCTTGAGCAACCCTTAATTCAATAATGGAGCTTTGTTCACCGTCTATTTGAGAAACATGCACCTTTTCCGGGTTGTCCACTAGGGCTTTGGCAATCCATTCGACGAGTTCTTTCATTGGTACCTCTCTTAATACCCAAAACTATTTCCAATCAGGCTAACGGATCCTAATCATTTTCTTCTTCTTCCGCGGCGGGAAGGAATCGTCAGTTGCAACAAAAGCTTATTTTTCTCGTGCGCTTTTAGTGGTTTCTTTTTATCTTCGCTCCTTTTCATTCTGGTTTTTCTTGCAATATTTTCAAACCTTTCTTTCTCGGTTTTAATTGCAGCCATTATTTGCCTCGTTATCCTCTGACTTAGCTCTTTTTATTATACTACCAAAAATGTAAGATTCCCAGGCACAAACAGGATACCGCTATTTAGGAAACTAGAGCGTGATGCTTATAGTGAAAGATAGATCGCAGAAGGAGCGCCCTATTTTTCAGAACAGGACCGCACTCTCCCCTCGGATTTCAATCTCTTTTTGGATCATCCGGACGATCGAGCCCCGGCGGGCATGAAGGGCCCGAATCTCCTCCTCGCTTAGATAGAGAGCCAGGACGGAGGTGACCCTCTCCTCGTCCCAGTCGCAGAGCTTTTCGTAGAGGCTTCGGGAACAGCGCAGGATTTCACATCCGGGGACCGTGCCGTTCTCCGGGGCGAAGGCTTCGGAAAAATCGACCCTGAAAATTTTGCCTGTGTCCTTTTGGATCAGGGTATCCTTTTCGTTCTCGCAGCTGTCATAGACGAGGTTTTCGA
>CAYOZW010000085.1:0-12366 GCA_964408495.1 uncultured Eubacteriales bacterium | reverse complement strand
GTTTAAATGCGGCTTCGTCCTCTCAAACTTCGCCTTCGCCATTCTTGACCTCCTTTTAACGGTGGACGGGAACTCTTCCCTCGATACGAGCGATGATCTCCTCGGCAACCTGGGGAGGAGCCGTCTCGTAGTGGGAGAACTCCATGGAAAAGACACCCCGGCCCTGGCTCAGAGTCCGGAGAACCGTCGCATAGCCGAACATCTCGGCCATGGGAACCGAAACTTTGATCACCCTCGATCCTCCCCGCATCTCCATAGAATCGATCTTCCCCCGGCGGGCATTAAGGTCGCCGACAATGCCGCCGAGATACTCATCGGAGGTGACGACTTCGAGGGCCATGAGAGGCTCGAGGAGCACGGGATTGGACTTGGAGGCGGCGTCCCGAAAAGCGAGGGAGGCCGCGATCTTGAAATCCAAAGGTGTTGAGTCGACTTCATGCCAGGATCCATCGATGAGTTTCACTCTGACATCGACGACAGGAAAACCCGCCAGAATCCCGGCCTCCATCGCCTCCCGGATGCCGTCCCGGACGCTGGAGACGAACTCGCGCGGTATGGCGCCGCCTTTCGTCTCATCGGCGAAAATGAATCCGCCTCCTCTCTCCAGCGGCTCGGCGATGATCTCGCAGTGTCCGTAATGTCCCCGGCCGCCCGTCTGGCGGATGTACTTGCCTTCTCCCTCGGCCTCCCGGAGCAGTGTCTCCTTATAGGCCACCTGAGGTTTCCCCAGGTGGGCCCGGACGCCGAATTCCCGTTCCAGGCGGTCCATGATGACCTCGAGGTGAAGCTCCCCCATGCCGTAAACGAGGGTTTGCCCTGTCTGGGGGTCCAAAGCGACCCTGAATGTCGGGTCCTCCCGGATCAACTTGTTCAGGGCTGCGGCGAGCTTAGCATGCTCCACTTTCGTCCGCGGCTCGATGGTCGCCGAGATGACCGGGTCGGGAAACTTGATCGATTCCAGAACGATGGGCTGGCTGCGCAGACACAACGTGTCCCCTGTGGACAGGTTCTTCATCGAAGCCAGGGCGGCGATGTCTCCGGCATGGACGTCCTTGAGTTCCTTGCGCTTGTTGGCGTGCATCTCGAGAAGCCGGGAGACACGTTCCTCCTCGTCCTTGATCGGGTTATAGAGAACCGAGCCGATCTTGGCCTTCCCTGAGTAGACTCGGAAATAGGCCAACGACCCGACAAACGGGTCGGTCATGATCTTATAAACCAGGGCGGAAAAGGGCTCGGCGTCTGACGCCTTCCTTGTTTCGGGCTCGAGAGTGCGAGGGTGATGGCCGATGATGGGCGGGACATCCAGGGGAGATGGCAGGAAGTCGACAATCGCGTCGAGCAGCGGATGGACGCCTTTATTCCGGAAAGAAGCGCCCATCAGGACAGGAAGGAACTGGAGTGAGACGGTGCCCTTGCGGATGGCTCGCTTGATCTCGGGGACAGAGATTTCCGTCCCGTTGATGTACTTCTCCATCAGAGCATCGTCGATATCGCTCAGCATCTCGAGCATCTTCGTCCTTCCGGCTTTCGCCTCCTCCTGATGTTCCTCCGAGATCTCGTGGACCTCGAAATTCGTCCCCAGAAGATCCCGGCCCCAGTCGATCTCTTTCATCCCGACGAGGTCGATGATCCCACAGAAACTCTCTTCTCGGCCGAGGGGGATTTGAATGACCAGGGGTCTGGCATTCAGCCGCGTTTCAATCTGTCTGACGGCTGTCTCTGGGTCCGCTCCGACTCGGTCCATCTTATTGATGTAAACGATTCTCGGAACGCGGTACCGGTCGGCCTGGCGCCAGACGGTTTCCGTCTGGGGTTCGATGCCTCCGACTCCGCAGAGAATAATAATCGCCCCGTCGAGAACCCTTAGGGACCTCTCGACCTCGGCGGTGAAGTCAACGTGCCCGGGTGTGTCGATGATGTTGATCCGGTGATCGTTCCAATGGCAGGTTGTGGCCGCGGAGGTGATCGTTATTCCGCGTTCCTGCTCCTGGACCATCCAGTCCATGACCGCCGTCCCCTCATCGACCTCACCCATCTTATAGGTGATCCCGGTGTAGAACAGGATACGTTCGGTCGTGGTCGTCTTGCCCGCATCAATGTGAGCCATGATGCCGATATTCCTGACTCGCTCGATCGGGCACGACCGCATGGCCTCTGGACTCCATTTCTCACTGTGATCAAATTCGTCTTTTCTATGGAGACTACCATCTATAATGAGCAAAGGCCCTGTTGGCCTCCGCCATTTTATGCGTATCCTCTCTTTTTTTGATGGCCCCGCCTCGGTTGTTCATCGCATCCATGAGCTCGGCCGCCAGCTTCTCTTCCATGCTCTTGCCGCTGCGCGCCCGGGCGAAACTGAGCAGCCAGCGCACGGCGACTCCGGTCGAGCGTTCGGTCGGGACCTCGATAGGCACCTGGTAGGTGGCGCCTCCGACCCGCCGCGATTTTGTCTCCAGCACCGGCCGGACGTTTTCGACGGCCTTTTCGACGGCCTTGAGCGGATCCTCTTTTGTCTTCTCCTTGAGGATTTTCATGGCGTTGTAGACGACCCTTTCGGAGACGCTCTTTTTTCCCTCTTTCAAGTAGAGGTTGATAAACCTCATGACCAGAGTGCTATTGTAGAACGAGTCCGGTTGGGTCTTCCTTTTCTTGACAATTCCTCTTCTCGGCATCTCGGCCACTCCTTGCCTAGCTGGAAGCTCGCTTTTCCTTTGGCTTCTTTGTTCCGTAGCGGGACCTCCCCTGCCCTCGATTCTGCACACCTTCCGCATCCAGGGTCCCACGGACGAGGTGATAGCGGACTCCGGGCAGGTCTTTGACCCGGCCGCCCCGGACGAGGACGATCGAGTGCTCCTGGAGGTTATGTCCGACACCGGGGATATAGCCGGTGACCTCGATATTATTGGTCAGACGGACTCGGGCCACCTTGCGGAGAGCGGAGTTTGGTTTTTTCGGGGTGGTGGTAAAAACCCGCGTACAGACACCTCTTTTTTGAGGGCAATTCTCCAAAGCCGGAGACTTGCTCTTGTCGTGCCGGCGGGTTCGGCCTTTTCTTACTAGCTGGTTGACAGTAGGCAAAAAATCTACTCCTACATAAAAAAAAATAGATTGGCTTCATCCCGAAGGGAAATAATCTCGAGACGAATTATGCCGATAATAGCAAAAATGCCATTCTATGTCAAGGATTTTGAGGAAGTTAGACGGCTATTCAGGTCCGGGCCAAAGCCTCGATTTCCGGCTCTTCTTCTGCCCCGGCCGTGTCCTTCAACTCAACATCCCGGTAAAACTTGTATCCCGTTCCCGCGGGGATGAGCCGGCCCATAATGATGTTCTCCTTCAATCTCCTCAAATAATCCACTTTTCCGTACAGGCTGGCCTCGGTCAGGATGCGGGTCGTCTCCTGGAAAGAAGCCGCGGCGATGAAGCTATCGGTGCTTAACGCGCTCTTGGTGATTCCCAGGAGGAGGGGCCGTGCCTTAGCGGGTTTCCCACTCTTATTCATGATCTTCTCGTTTTCCTCCTGGAAGATGAACTTGTCGACCTGTTCGTCGATCAGCAACTCGGTGTCACCGACCTCTTCTACCTTGACCCAGCGGAGCATCTGCCGGATGATGACCTCTATGTGCTTGTCATTGATGGTCACGCCCTGGAGTCGGTAAACCTCCTGGACTTCCCGCAGCAGGTATTCGGCCAGCTCTTTCTCTCCCAGAACGCGGAGGATATCGTGGGGATTGACCGGTCCGTCCATAAGGGGCGTGCCCGCATGCACGCGCTCCCCCTCGCCGACGGCCAAATGCGCGCCCTTGGGAATGAGATACTCCTTCTCTCCGCCCTTCTCACTTATAACCGACAGCTTGCGGTAACCCCTGACCAGCCCGCCGAACTGGACGACCCCGTCAATCTCTGAGATTACCGCCGGATTCTTCGGCCGCCGAGCTTCAAACAGCTCTTCGGCGCGGGGCAATCCGCCCGTGATGTCCTTGGTGCGGGCCACCTCGCGTGGGATCTTGGCCAGGACGGTGCCGGCGAAAACCTTGCCGCCCTCCTTAATCTCCAGGGTGGCTCCGGAAGGCAAATAATAGCGTCGCAGCAAGGCGGGTTTCTCTTTCCCGTCCCGTCCTTTCTCTTTCTGGGTGGAATGAACGATCTCGATCCGGGGCTGCATTTTCTCGTCCTTGGGCTCGATGATGACCTGGGTGATCAATCCGGTGAACTCGTCCTGGACCTCCTCCATGGTGAGCCCGAGCACGACATCATGGAATCCGGCGATACCGCTGTCCTCGGTCAGGATGTAGGTGTTGAAGGGATCCCATTCGGCAAAGGGCTGCCGCGCCTTGATAGGCTCTCCGTCTTTGACGAAGACACGGGCCCCATAAGGAACCTGATAATGTTCGATCTCGCGGGCGCGATGGTCGAGCACAGCGATGTTGGCGTTCCGGTTGACTACCACCAGCTGCCCTTCCCTGTTCATAACCCCTTTCAGGTTATTGAACCGGACTGTCCCGTCATTCTTGGCCTCGAGTTTCGACCTCTCCGCTCCGCGCATGGCGATGCCGCCGACATGGAATGTTCTCATGGTCAATTGCGTACCCGGTTCGCCGATCGACTGGGCGCCGATTATGCCGACGGCCTCACCCAGCTCGGCCATGGAACCGGTGGACATATTGCGGCCGTAACAGAGCTGGCAGACGCCCCGCTTCGCCTCACAAGTCAGGACAGAACGAATGCGGACCCGCTCGATGCCCAGGATCTGAAACTTCTGGGCGATTGCTTCGGTGATCTCCTGGTTGGGCGCAACGATCACTTCGTTGGTGTCGGGATGGATGATCTTATCCATGGCGATCCGGCCGATGATCCGATCGCTGAAGGGCTCGATGATCTCCCCGTTTTCGACGATGGCCGTGATGTTGACCCCTTTAAGAGTCCCGCAATCGCGCTCGTCAACGATGGCCTCCTGGGCCACATCGACCAGCTTGCGCGTCAGATAGCCTGAGTTGGCCGTTTTCAAGGCCGTGTCCGCCAGTCCCTTCCGGGCGCCATGAGTAGAAAGGAAGTACTGGAGGACGTTCAGCCCTTCCCTCAGGTTGGAGACGATCGGAGTCTCGATGATCTCACCGGAGGGCTTGGACATCAGTCCGCGCATCCCGGCCAGCTGCCGAATCTGCTGTTTGTTGCCGCGCGACCCGGAGTCGGCCATGACAAACAGCGGGTTGAGCTCGCGCCCCTCCAAACTCATCTTCTTCATCTCGTCGATCATGGCGCTGGAGACCCGATCGGTTACGGTACTCCAGATCTCGATGGCGCGGTTAAAGCGCTCGCCGGCAGAGATCGTTCCGTCGTGATACAGTTTTTCGATATCCTGGACATCCTTTTGGGCCCTGTCGACGAGGTTCTTTTTTTCCTTGGGAATGACAAAATCGTCGATGCCGAGGGAAAATCCGGCCAGGGTGGCGTAGAGGAATCCTGTTTCCTTCATCCTATCCAGGATCCCGACCGTCTGTTTGAGACCGACCTTGAGATAGGTCAGAGTGACCAGGCTTTCTATCCCCTTCTTTCTTAACATCCCGTTGATGAAAGGGACCTCCCCGGGCAGGATGCTGTTAAAAATGATCCGGCCTGGAGTCGTATCTACCAAAGTGTTCTGGATGTCGGTCACCGGGCAGCCCAAGACCGCCTGGTCATCGTAATAGGTGGCCAAGTTCATAAAAGGTCCCTTGAACCTCAGCTTGATCCGAGCTTGCAAGGAGACCTTCCTGTTCTCTAGGGCCAGCAGGACCTCCTCGGGAGAAGAGAATATCCGGCCCTCTCCGGGAAGGCCGGGCTTATCCAGCGTCAGATAATAGCATCCGAGAACCATGTCCTGGCTGGGAATGGTCAGCGGCCGTCCGTGGGCAGGAGAAAGAATGTTGTTGGTGGACAGCATCAGCGTCTGGGCTTCGATCTGGGCCTCGGCGGAGAGGGGGATGTGGACGGCCATCTGGTCGCCGTCGAAATCGGCGTTGAAAGCGGCGCAGACGAGCGGATGGATCTGGATGGCCTTGCCCTCAATCAAGATGGGTTCGAAGGCCTGGATGCCCAGCCGGTGCAGCGTGGGAGCGCGGTTGAGCAGGATCGGATGCTCCCGGACGACTTCTTCAAGGTAATCCCAGACTTCGGGCCGCTCCGCTTCGTGCCATTCCCGGGCGATCTTGACGCTCGGGACCAACCCTTCTTTCTCCAACTTATGAAAAATGAACGGTTTAAAGAGCTCCAAGGCCATCTTTTTCGGAAGCCCGCACTGGTTGAGCTTGAGCTCCGGACCGACGACGATGACGGACCGACCGGAATAATCGACTCGCTTTCCCAGCAGGTTCTGGCGGAACCGCCCCTGTTTTCCGCGCAGAGCTTCGCTCAGCGACTTGAGCGGCCGGCGGTTGGCACCGAGATGGACGCGACCTCTCTTCCCGTTATCGAAAAGGGCGTCCACAGCCTCCTGGAGCATCCGTTTCTCGTTGCGGATGATGAGCTCGGGAGCCTTGAGCTCGATCAATTTTTTGAGACGGTTGTTCCGGTTGATCACCCGCCGGTAGAGGTCGTTCAGGTCGGAGGTGGCGAAGCGTCCGCCGTCCAGTCTGACCAAGGGCCGAAGGTCGGGGGGGATGACAGGGATGAATTTGAGGATCATCCAATCCGGTCGGTTCCCGGATTTTCTCAGCGCCTTGAACACCCGGAGGCGCTTGGCGGTCCGCAGTTTCCTCTGCTGAGAGGTTTCTTTCTTCATCGTCTTGCGCAAACGCTCGGACTCTTTATTGATGTCGATCTTGGACAGCAAGGCATCGATCGCCTCGGCGCCGATCCCGACCTCGAATTCATTTCCATATTTCTCCCGGGCCTCTTTCAACTCTTCTTCGGTGAGCAGTTGCTTCTCCTTGAGCGGCGTATCGGCATTGTCAAGGACGATGTTGGACTCAAAATAAAGGACCTTCTCCAGATCCTTGATGGAGAGGTCGAGAATCAACCCGATCCGGCTGGGCGGGCTTTTAAAGAACCAGATGTGGGCCACTGGAGAAGCCAGTTGGATGTGGCCCATCCGCTCCCGCCGGACCTTGGACTTGGTGACTTCAACGCCGCAGCGCTCGCAGATGATGCCGCGGTATTTCATCCGCTTATATTTGCCGCAGAGGCACTCGTAATCGTTGATCGGACCGAATATCTTAGCGCAGAAAAGGCCGTCCTTCTCCGGTTTGAAGGTTCGGTAGTTGATGGTCTCGGGTTTGGTGACTTCACCCCAGGACCAGCTCTTTATTTTCTCCGGTGAGGCGATGCTGATCCGGACCCGATCAAAATCGATCCTGGCCTTGGCCGAAACGTTCGGTCTGAGTTCCATTACCGTTCTCCTTTGATGGCCGGGACCTCGATTCCCCAGGGTAGGATCTCATCCCTTTCGGCCTTTTCCAGTTCGACATTCAGACACAGGCTCTGCAACTCACGGATAAGGACATTGACCGACTCCGGCAGTCCGGGCTGGAAGTCCAGGTCACCCTTGACGATGGCCTCGTATATCTTGGCCCGCCCCTCGACATCGTCGGACTTGACGGTCAGAAGTTCCTGGAGAGTGAAGGCGGCGCCGTAGGCTTCCAGCGCCCAGACTTCCATCTCTCCGAAGCGCTGTCCGCCGAACTGGGCTTTCCCTCCCAGGGGTTGCTGAGTGATCAGGCTGTAGGGCCCGGTGGAGCGGGCATGGATCTTATCATCGACGAGATGATAGAGCTTCATCATATAGATGGAGCCGACCGTGACTTCCTGGGCCAGCAGCTCACCCGTCATCCCGTCAAAGAGCGGGGTCTTCCCGGATTCGGGCAGGCCGGCTTTCCTGAGGAGCTCTTTGATCTCTCCTTCGGTAATCCCGTCAAAAACGGGCGTGTCAACCCAGAGGCCGAGTTTGCCTGCGGCCCAGCCGAGATGCGTTTCCAGGATCTGTCCGACGTTCATCCGGGATGGAACGCCCAGGGGGTTAAGAACGATCTCCACCGGAGCCCCGTCGGGCAAGCGGGGCATGTCCTCTTCGGGCACGATCTTGGCGACGATGCCCTTGTTGCCATGGCGCCCGGAGACCTTGTCTCCGACCGAAAGCTTCCGCTTCATGGCGATATAGACCTTGATCGCTTGGATGACGCCGGGCGAGAGCTCATCTCCCTTTTTTAGGACATCCACCTTTTCTTTGAATTCTGCCCTGAGGGCATCGATCTGGCGCCGGACTTTTTTCTCGATGTCCTTGATCTTGACGTCACGGTCTTCTTTGCTCTTGAGCTTCAGCTTGGAGTAGTCCTCGGGGGCGATGCCGTCGAGGACCTTCTCGGTCAGCTTGGTACCTTTGGTGAGCGAGATGCCGGAGATTTTTTGATCCTTCTCGACGACCTCTCCTTTGAGATAGGTCCTGACCCGCCGCCATTTCTCTCCCTCGAGGATGCTGATTTCGTCCTCGAGGTTGCGTTTCATCTTGGCGATTTCTTCTTTCTCGATAACCTTGGCCCGGGGTCCTTTTTCGCTCCCCCTCCTGGAAAAGATACGGACATCGATGACCGTGCCTTCGACGCCCGGAGAGCAGTAGAGCGAGGCATCCTTCACATCCAGAGCTTTCTCGCCGAAGATCGCCTTGAGCAGCTTCTCCTCGGGCGAGAGCTGCGTTTCCCCTTTGGGAGCGACCTTCCCAACCAGGATGTCTCCCGATTTCACATAAGCGCCGATCCGGACGATTCCATTTTCGTCCAGATTGCGGAGCAGGTTTTCGGGCACGTTGGGGATATCCCGGGTGATCTCTTCGGGGCCGAGCTTGGTGTCCCGGGCTTCGATCGTCTCTTCAACGATATGGATGGATGAGAAAACGTCTTCCTTGATCAGCTTTTCGCTGACGATGATGGCGTCTTCAAAGTTATACCCGCGCCAGGGCATGAAGGCGCAGATGACATTCCTGCCGAGGGCCAGCTCGCCCTTGTCTGTACAGGCGCTGTCGGCCAAAACCTGTCCCCTTTCCACCCTCTCGCCCTTGCGGACGATCGGCTGGTGGTTGATGCAGGTATTTTGGTTGGTCCGGAGGAACTTTGTCAAAAGATAGAGGTCGGTCCCGACTTCGTGGTCTCTGGCGTTTTCTTTCTCGTCGATCCGAATCAGGATCCTCTCAGCGTCAACGAACTCGACGATACCGGGCCGCTGGCAGGAGATGACATCACCCGATCCCTTGGCGACAAGGTATTCGATCCCGGTCCCGACACGGGGGGCTTCGGGACGAAGCAGCGGGACGGCCTGCCGCTGCATGTTCGAGCCCATCAGGGCGCGGTTGGCATCGTCATGCTCGAGGAAGGGGATCAGAGCGGCCGAGAGGGAGACGAGTTGCTTAGGAGAGACGTCGATGTACTCAACCTGATCCCTTGGGACCACCTTAGAATTGCCAGCTTGCCGGGCACTGACATATTCGTTGACGAATCGTCCAGTCTCGTCAAAAGGAGCATTGGCTTGGGCGATGGTGTACTTTTCCTCTTCCCAGGCCGTTAGGTAAAAACTATAGGGCTCGACAACGGGGAGCTGCCGGAACTTCCCTTTCTTGATCTTTTCGACCGTCTTTAGGAGCTCGTTTTTCTCAACGATCTCGCCTACTTTGTACGAGCTGTCGCCGGGGTGAACGATCCTGATGTAATCGATAATCCGCCCGCTGTCAACCTTCCGGTAGGGCGTCTCTATAAACCCGTAATCATTCACCCGGGCATAGCAGCTCAGCGAAGAAATAAGGCCGATGTTCGGACCTTCCGGAGTTTCAACGGGACAAATCCGGCCGTAATGGGAGTTCTGGATATCGCGGACCTCGAACCCGGCCCTCTCCCGGCTCAGTCCTCCCGGACCGAGAGCGCTCAGGCGTCTTTTGTGGGTGATCTCGGCCAGGCTGTTGATCTGGTCCATGAACTGGGAGAGCTGAGAGCTCCCGAAAAACTCTTTGAGGGCAGCGATGACTGGCTTGGAGTTGATCAGGTCTTGAGGCATGGCCGAGGTCAGGTCGGCGCTGATGGTCATCTTTTCTTTGATCGTCCTCTCCATGCGGGTCAAGCCGATCCGAAAGGCGTTCTCGACCAGCTCGCCGACGGACCGGACCCGACGGTTGCCGAGATGATCGATGTCGTCGACCGTCCCCTCTCCCTGTCGGAGGCGGAGCAGATATTTGATGACATCGACATAGTCCAGAGGTTGGAGGACCTTCTCTTCGAGCGAGGTCTGCCGGCCGAGCTTGATGTTGAACTTCAGCCGTCCGATGCGGGAAAAGTTGTATTTCTGGGAGTTGAAAAAAAGATTGCGAAAGAGGTTGTGGGCGCTCTCCATGGTATGGGGTTCGCCAGGCCTCAACTTCCGGTAGATTTCCGCCAGAGCCTGATTGCTGTCCTTGCGCAGGTCCTTCTTGAGGGTGTTGCTGATGATCATCCCCGGCTGGTCCTGCTCGGGGAAGAAGACCTCGAACGGCTCGTCTCGGGCGCTGAGGAGGTCGAGCTGGACATCGCCCAGCTCCTCGTTTGTTTTAACCTTTCCCTTGATCGAGCTGAGGGAAAACGCACCCTGGAGATTCTTCTTGAAAAGGGGCACCTTGGTGACACCCTTCTGCTTGAGCTCTTTGATAATCTCGGGAGTGAGTTTTTTCCGGGCCGCCACGAGGATCTTTCTGGAGTTCGGGGCGGAGATATCTTCGGCCGCAGTCTTTCCCTTCAGGTCGTCCGAAAGTTCCCAAAAGAGCCGGCCGTTCTCGGTGATGATCTTGAAAACGGGGTAAAACAGGCGAATGATCTCTTCATCCGAACCAAACCCGAGCGCTCGCAAGAACACAGAAGCCAGGAATTTCTTTTTCCGGTCCAAGCGGACGTAGAGGATGTTCTTGGAATCATATTCAAACTCGACCCAGGCTCCCCGATAAGGGATGATTTTGCCGATGAAGAACCCCTTCGTTTCTCCGGGGCGGTAGAAAACTCCGGGTGAACGTTGCAGCTGGCTGACGACGACGCGCTCAATGCCGTTGAAGATAAAAGTCCCTTTGTCGGTCATCAGGGGAATGTCCCCGAAATAGACTTCTTGTTCCTTGATGTGCTTGAGCCTCTTGGACTTGGTATTGGCGTCCTTCTCCCAAGAGATCAGGCGGACCTTCAGCCGCAGCGGGACGGAATAGGTATAGCCTTTTTGAATACATTCGTTCGGGCCATACTTGAGCTTCAGCCTGACCTTGTCCCCGCAGTGTTCGCAGGTCGGGATCACGATCTTCTTCATGGTGCCGCAATAGGGACAGATCTCCTTTTCGGTCAGCTCGACATCGACGGCAAGAAGGGTGTCACAGGACTTGCAGCGAGCCCGAAAATTTTCAACCCCCTTCAACCGCCCGCACTTGCATTCCCAGTTCCCGATCGAGTAGCTGATAAAATCGAGCGCTGTGGTCTCCTTGAAGTCGGAGATGGGGAAGACGTCCTTGAAGGCGGACTGCAGGCCCGCGTCCTTTCGCTCCTCGGGCAGCAGTTCCATTTGCAGAAACTCGGCATAGGACTGCCGCTGGATAGCGAGCAGGTCGGGCATCGGAATTTGCGTCCCGATCTTGGAAAAATCGGTCCGCCTAACGAGATGGTTGCTGATTACGGATTCCTTTTGCATGTTAACTCTCAAACAAGAGTCGTTTCATCATCCCTCACAAAAAGGAGACCACTGTCAGAATGCGGTTCACTGCAGTTCGACGGTCGCTCCCATTTCTTCGAATTTGGCTTTGATCGATTCGGCCTCTTCTTTGGTCACATTCTCTTTGACCGGCTTGGGGGCCGAGTCCACCAGATCTTTGGCCTCTTTCAGGCCGAGGTTGGTGATCTCGCGGACGATCTTGATGACATTGATCTTCTTATCGCCGGCGCCCTTGAGCACGACCGTGAACTCTGTCTTGACTTCCTCGGCTGGGGCTTCTGCCCCCGGCGCGGCCGCACCCGGGATGGCCATAGGAACAGCCGCGGCGCTGATTCCATAGCGGGTTTCGAACTCCTTGATGTAGTCGGCCAGTTCCAACACGGTCAGACCGTCCAGGTGCTCGAAAAACTGTTCCTTGGTGAGTTTGGTTGCGTCTTCTTTCGCTTTGGTCATTTTTACCTCCGACCTATTTTTTTTCTTTGAACTGACTTAGCAATTGGCCCATCTGGGACAAGGGAGCCTTCCAAGTCCTCAAAAGCTGTCCGAGCGGAAAGGCCATCAAATAGCCGATCTTTCCGAGCAGTGCCTCTCGGGACCCCAATTTGCAGACCTCGTCGAAACGCTCCGGCGGGAACAATTGTCCCTCGATGAGTCCCCCCTTGAAGGTCATGACTTTGTTCTGAACGGAAAATT
>CAYOZW010000084.1:6524-12539 GCA_964408495.1 uncultured Eubacteriales bacterium | reverse complement strand
GGATATGAAGGTTGCCAATCCTGCCATCCTGGCCGAGACGCTCAAGGATGTCCGCAACTCCGTCTTTTCGCTTAGCGCTCAGGAAAAGTGGGGCCGGTATCCCTTGAGCCGAGTGATCATGGAACGGACGAGTCGGCTGCTGACCGGATTCTTGAACGCCAACATCAACAGATATAACTTTATTCCGGTCTTTGTTCATGAGACGCGCTCACCGGAGGAGCAGGCCATCAAGCGGCGCACCAATCGGGAAGCGGTCGGAAACTGCCTCCGGTCCCTGGAAAACAAGATCCCGGTGGCCATCGCGCCGAGCGGGGGATACACCCATCAAGAGTCGGCGAGGAACACCGTCCCGACCATCCTACCGTCCCTGGCCGAGACGCTCCAGAAGCGGGGCCAGACCCTGAAGATCGTTCCCAGCGTTGTCAAAGAGAGACCCCAACTCGGTTTCGAGACATACAAGAGATATATCGCCGACAGGATCCTCCCTTACCGCCTGTTCCGCCGGCTGCTGCATCGCCTCGGGATCAAGCGCTATGAGCGACCCCTCATCACGGTCGAGTTCCTGCCGCCCGTGACCTTCTCTCACCTCGATTCGACCAAGGAAGAAAAGGTCCAGTTTGTCCGGCACCTGCAACAGATCATGTACGACGTCCTGAATAGGGATTGAAACGAAACTCACTCATTTTTGACAAGGGAGTTCGTCTTGGTGATAAAATGGGGAGCATTGCCATGTCCGAATATCGCTATCCGGAAGGAACCGTTCTTTATCGAAACCTCCATAAATCTTTCCCCCTGATCAGATCCGGCCGCGGATCTTGCCTCTTTGACATCAACGGCAAGAAATACTTGGACGGGAGCGGCGGAGCGGCCGTCGTCAACATCGGCCATGGCGTCAAGGAGATCGCCGCAGCCCTTTCCCTCCAGGCAGCACGGGCGGCTTACCTCAGCGGTGTCCAGTTCACCCATGAACCCGTTGAAAAGCTGGCCGCTGCGGTGGCCTCATTCCTGCCATTTCGGGACGGGAAAGTGTTCTTCCTGACATCCGGGTCAGAAGCCATAGAAGCGTCTGTCAAGCTGGCCCGGCAGTACTGGGTCGAAATCGGACAGCCGGAGAGATACCGTGTTATCTCTCTCCGCCCGAGCTATCACGGGAACACCCTAGCGGCTCTCTCGCTCTCGGCGCGGAAACACTATCAAGAAACTTTCCGGCCGCTCCTCCTTAGGAGCGCCAAGATTCCAGCGCCCTATTGCTATCGCTGCCCCTGGGATCTGGCGCCTCCCGATTGCGGGGTGAAGTGCGCTCACGAACTGGAAAAAGCCATCGAGAGAATTGGCCGCGAAAAGGTCGCGGCGTTCATCGGCGAGGTCATCGGCGGCTCTTCGACGGGCGCTTCCGTCCCGCCCGCGGCGTACTGGGAGACCGTCCGGAAGATCTGTGACCGGAACAAAGTCATCCTCATCACCGACGAAGTGATGACCGGCGCCGGCCGCACGGGAAAATGGCTGGCCTGCCGCCATTTCGGCCTTGTCCCGGATATCGTCGTCATGGGAAAAGGCCTGACCTCCGGCTATTTTCCCTTGAGCGCCGTGGCCGCCAAAGCGGCGCTCCTTGAGCCGATTTTTAAGCACGGGAAAAACTTCCTCCACGCCCAGACCTTTGCCCATCATCCAGTCGGCTGCGCGGCCGGGTTGGCCGCTATCGAATACCTGAAGGATCACAGCCTCGTCGCTCGAAGCGGCCGAGCGGGCAAGGCATTGATGCGCAGGCTGCAAAAGCTGCTTGACCATCCTCATGTCGGCGATGTCCGGGGAAAGGGGCTTCTCCTCGGGGTTGAATTCGTCAGGGATAAAAAGAAAAAGACGCCCTTCCCGAGGGAAAAGAAATATGCCGAGACCTTCATCGCCGAAGCCCTGGACAGAGGACTTGTCCTTTGGCCGAATATCGGCCAGGCCGACGGAAGGAACGGCGACCTCGTGATGATCGCTCCGCCCTTCATCATCCGGGAGGACGAGGTATCCGAGATGCTTGAAAAAATCGAATCCACGCTCGCCGAAATGGAGAGGAAATTCGGATGAACAAGATCAGCGACAAAGTGGTCATTCTAAGCGCCGTGCGGACGCCCATCGGGAAGTACGGAGGGGCTTTTAAAGAAACGAGCGCCGTCTCTCTAGGCGTCTCCGTCTCGGTTGCGGCGATGAAGAGAGCGGCCGTCTCCCCGGATCAGATCGATGAGGTGATCTTCGGCATGGCCCGGCAGGCGGGCAACCGTCCCAACCCGGCGCGCCAAATCCTTTATCATGCCGGGATTCCGGTCGAGAGGACAGCCTTCACGGTCAACAAAGCCTGCGCCTCGGGGATGAAGGCGATCGCTCTGGCCTGCCAATCGCTCCTCATCGGAGAGAACAGCATAGTCCTTGCCGGCGGGACCGAGAATATGACTCAGATACCCTATCTTCTGGACGGGGCCCGCTGGGGCTACCGGCTCGGCGATGGCGTCCTCGTCGATGCCATGTACCGTGACGGCCTCTTCTGTCCGCTGGCCGAGATGATCATGGGGGAAACGGCCGAGATCCTGGCGGCAAAATTCGGTATCAGCCGCGCTGAACAGGATGAATATGCGCTGGAGAGCCAGATGAGGACGAAACGGGCCACCGAAAAGGGCGGGTTCAAAGACGAAATCGTGCCCGTCCCGGTCAAGGGCAAACGGGGGCAGGAATGTTTGGTCACCGACGACGAACATCCCCGGCCGGCGACGACGCTCGAAAAACTGGCCAAGCTTCCGCCTGTTTTTAAGGAGGGGGGCTTGGTCACGGCGGGGAACTCGTCCGGTCTGACCGATGCCGCAGCGGCCTTGGTCCTGACAAGGGAATCGCTGGCCAAAAAAATGGGCGCCAAACCTTTGGCTGAGGTCCTGGGCTTCGCCAGCGCAGCCGTTGACCCGAAAGAGATGGGATTGGGTCCGGTGCCGGCAACCAGGAAAGTCATGAAATCGTCGAATCTCAGCCTGGCCGATTTCGACCTCATCGAGATCAACGAGGCCTTCGCCGCTCAGGTCCTGGCCTGCGAGCGGGAGCTTAGCTGGGATTCGGCAAAAAGGAATATCAAAGGGGGCGCGATCGCCCTGGGTCATCCCATCGGCTGCACGGGCGCCAGGATCACCGTCACACTCATCCACAGTCTGATCCAAGAAGATAAAGAGCTCGGCCTGGCCACGCTCTGTGTGAGCGGAGGGCAGGGCATGGCTTTGGTTCTGAAGAGGTTATAAGGAAGGTCCGAACATGGCCGTAAAAATCCCGGATATCAAAACCCCCTTGCCCGGAAAAATGGCCCGCAAGGTCGTCGCCAAGGACAGACGTTACACCTCGAGCTCCTATATAAAGGAATATCCGCTCGTCATCGCTAGGGGAAAAGGCGCGGTGGTCGAGGATGTGGACGGCAACCGGTTCCTGGATTTCATGGCCGGGATCGCCGTCAACATCACCGGCTACAGCCACCCCAAGGTCGTCAGGGCGGTGAAACGCCAGGCGGAGAAGTTCTTCCACATCTGTTCGACGGATTTCTACTATGAGTCCTTTGCCAACCTGGCCGAGCGGTTGACGGGGTTGATGCCGATGGAGGGGGAGAGGAGCGTTTTTTTTACGAACTCGGGTGCTGAAGCCATCGAGACGGCTATCAAGCTGGTCCGGTATCATACCAAGCGGCCGTACATCATCTCCTTCCTCGGCTCTTTCCACGGCCGAACGATGGGCGCCCTGAGCCTGACGGCCAGCAAGGCGAAGCAGCGGCTTCACTTTTCCTCCTTCCTGCCCGGAGTCCACCATGTCCCCTTCGGTTATTGTTACCGCTGTCCCTACAACCTGACCTATGATACCTGCGGCATCCATTGCGTCGAGGTTATAGAGAAGGTCGTCTGCCAGACCCTGATGAGTCCCCGCGAGATCGCGGCCATCTTTGTCGAGCCTATCCAGGGAGAGGGCGGCTATATCCTTCCTCCGCTCGAGTTCCATCAAAAGCTCAAGGCCTTCGCCGAAAAATACGGGATTATCTATGTTGTCGACGAGGTCCAGTCCGGGATGGGCCGGACGGGAAAGTTCCTGGCCATCGAGAATTACGGCGTGGAGCCCGATGTCGTGGTACTGGCCAAGGGTTTAGCTTCAGGCCTGCCGCTCGGCGCGGTGGTGTCCAAGAAAAAATACATGACTTGGAAAGCAGGCACCCACGGCAGCACCTTCGGAGGGAACCCGTTGGCCTGTGAGGCATCGCTCGTCACGCTCGACCTTCTGGAAAGAGGTCTTATGGCCAATGCAGCCCGGATGGGAAAGCGGCTGCTGAACAGGCTCAAGAAGCTCAAGAAAGAATTTCCGATGGTCGGCGATGTCCGCGGCCTGGGCCTGATGATCGGCGTCGAGTTCGTCAAAGACCGGGAGACCAAAGAGCCCGCCCCCAAAGAAGTCCACGAGATCGCCCAACAGGCTTTCCGCAAAGGACTCCTGCTCCTGCCCTGCGGAGATAGTGTCATCCGCTTCTGCCCGCCGCTGGTCGTGAATGCCCGGGAGGTCGATACGGCGGTGGAGATTTTCGCCGACGTGCTCGGCGGATTCCAGAAGGAGGGGTGAGGGCGATGAGCAGCAAGGTCATGAGCATGGCCGAGGCCGTCCAGGAGCATGTCCGGGACGGTGATACGGTGGTCATCGAGGGCTTCACTCATCTCATCTGCTTCGCCGCCGGGCATGAGATCATCCGCCAGAGAAAGCGTGATCTCGTCGCCTGCCGCCTGACGCCGGACCTGATCTACGACCAGATGGTCGCGGCCGGATGCGTGCGGAAGCTCGTCTTTAGCTGGGCCGGCAATCCCGGAGTCGGCTCGCTCTACGGGTTGAGGCGGGCGGTCGAGGAGGGGATTCCACGGAAGGTCGAGATCGAGGAATACAGCCATTTCGGAATGGTCGCCAGGTTCATGGCCGGGGCGTCCCATCTGCCTTTCATGCATCTCAAGACCTTCGAGGGAAGCGACCTGCCCAGGAAAAACAAGAGCATCAAGTCCATCCGCTGTCCCTACACTGGAAAGCGGTATGCGACGGTCCCGGCGCTCAATCCCGATATCGCCATCATCCACGTCCAGCGGGCCGATGAAGAAGGGAACGCCCAGATCTGGGGTTTGATGGGTGTCCAGCGGGAGGCCGCTTTCGCTTCGAAGAAGGTCGTCATCGTGGCCGAGGAACTTGTCCCGGGAGAAGTCGTCCGGGCCGACCCCAACCGCACTCTTATCCCCGGCCTCATCGTCGCGGCCGTGGTCATCGAGCCTTTCGCCGCCCATCCGAGCTACGCCTTAGGCTATTATGACCGGGACAACGACTTTTACGTCGAGTGGGCGAAGATATCCAAGGATAGGGTGGGGATGGATAGGTATCTCGAGGAGTGGGTCTACGGGCTTTCGGGACGAGCGGACTATCGGGAAAGGCTGGGAGCCGAAAAGCTCAAAAAGCTTAAAGCCGACAACCGCCCTTCGGGTTCGGTCAATTATGGATTTTAAGAATTGGCCAAGGCCCGGCGCTTTTTCCTTTTTCTCCTCCCCCTCGACGGGGGAGGATTGAGGAGAGGGTGAGGAGAATAAAATGGCCGATTATTCACCTTCGGAGATGATGGTCGCCCGGGCGGCCCGGGAGCTTAAAAACGGAGAGGTCGTCTTTGTCGGGATCGGCCTGCCGAACGTCGCCTGCAACCTGGCCCGCCGCCTCCAGGCGCCGGGTCTCGTCCTGATCTACGAATCCGGCGCGGTCGGCTGCGTCCCCGACCGCCTGCCTCTTTCCATCGGGGACCCCTGCCTGGCAACGGACTCGATCTCGGTCTGCTCGATGGTCGAGGTCTTCAATTATTACCTCCAGGGCGGACTGATCGATGTCGGGTTCCTGGGCGGAGCCCAGGTGGACCGGTTCGGGAACATCAATTCGACAGTCATCGGGGATTATGCCCGGCCGAAAGTGCGGCTTCCTGGGAGCGGCGGGGCCTGCGAA
>CAYOZW010000084.1:0-6514 GCA_964408495.1 uncultured Eubacteriales bacterium | reverse complement strand
CGAAATTGCTATCCATGCCAGGAAAATCATCATGGTTCTGAAGCAGTCCCCGAAGTCCTTTCCCGAGAAAATCGATTTCGTCACCAGCCCCGGATTTATCGATGAGGTGAACTCGCGCCGGAAATTCGGATTTCCGGGCAAGGGGCCCGCGCTCGTTATCACCGATTTCGGAGTCTACGGCTTTAACAAGAACACGTATGAAATGATTCTTCAGGAGATGTATCCTGGAGTTGCCGTGAAAGACGTCAAGGCGAATATCGGCTGGGACGTCAAGGTCAGCCGGCCCCCAAAGACCACAGTTGCGCCGAGCGACGAGGAACTCCGCATCATCCGCCAGGACCTCGACCCCGACCGCATCCACCTGCGTTAAGAACAAGAGCAAGCACGGTCCTCTTTTCTTGTCTCCCTCTCCTCCATCCTCTCCCACAAGAGGAGAGGAACGATCCTTTTCCTTCGCTGCCGGTTTTACAAAGGAAATGGGCACGGTCCCATTTAACAAAAATCCCTCCCCCTTGATGGGGGAGGGTTTGGGAGAGGGTGAAATAAATAGTCCCGTCCCCTTTTTTTTTGTATAATCGGCCGCGGAGAAAATCATGCTTGGTGGAAAGCTCAGCATCCCGGTCATCGACCTCGTCATCATCATCGCCTACTTGATCGGCATTTTGAGCATCGGCATCCTCTCGGTCCGCCGCCTCAAGCTCACCAGCCAGGTCTATTTCCTGGCCGGACGTTCGCTTCCCTGGGGAATGGTCGGCGCCGCGCTGTTCGCCTCTAACATCTCGACCATCCACCTTGTCGGGCTGGCCGCCTCGGGCTACAACGAGGGCTTGGTCTGGGGGAACTTCGAATGGATGGCCACGTTCACCCTGATCCTTCTCGGGCTTGTTTTCGCCCCCTTTTATTTTAAAAGCCGGATCTCCACCCTGCCCGAGTTCCTGGAGAAACGCTATAGTCCCGCGGCCCGGATGTTCCTGGCTTTCATGGCCATCCTGGCCGCCCTGTTTATTCACATCGGGATGAGCCTTTACGCCGGCGCCGCCGTCTTCAAACAGTTCTTCGGCATCGACGTGATCACCTCCATCGTCATCATTTCGGTCATCACGGCGATCTACACCGTCCTGGGCGGGCTCAAGGCGGTGGTGGTTACCGAAACCATCCAGACGGGGATTCTCATCCTCGGTGCCGTTCTGGTGACCGTGTTCGCCATCCTGGCTCTGCCGGACAAAGGGATTCACAACCTGGCCCAGCTCAAGGCGGCCGTCAAGCCCGAGCAGCTCAGCATGCTCCAATCCCACAGTCCGGTGGGTCTGACCTGGTATGCCGTCTTCCTTGGCTACCCGATCCTCGGCGTCTGGTACTGGTGCTCCGACCAGACGATCGTTCAGCGGGTCCTGGGCGCCAGGTCACAGCTGGACGCCCAGCTAGGCCCGCTTTTTGCCGGCACGCTGAAAATCCTGCCGGTTTTCATCATGGTCTTCCCGGGTGTCCTCGGCTACGTCCTTTTCCGAGGGACGATCGGCGCGGACAGCAACCAAACGCTTCCCGTCCTGATCAGTCAATTGATCCCCACCGGCCTCAAAGGCCTGATCTCGGCCGGACTGTTGGCCGCCCTGATGAGCACGATCGCCGCCGCCCTCAACAGCTCGGCGACCCTGGTGGCCGTCGATATCGTCAAGCGCTGGAAGCCGTCGATCTCTGACGAGCGGACGGTCCGGATCGGCCGCTGGAGCGCCGTCCTGGTCATGCTTGCCGCCATGGTCTGGTCGACCCAGGGCAACCGCTACTCCAGCATATTCGAGGCGATCAACGCCATTGCCTCGCACCTGGCCCCGCCGATCACGACTGTTTTTCTCTGGGGAGTGTTCTGGAAGCGGGGGACAAAACAGGCTGCCTTGACGACCCTGATCACCGGGTTCTCCTTGGGAGCCCTGGCCTTTCTTTTCGACATGCCGGTCATCGGCCATGAAAAACTTCTGACCCACCGGTTGGGGATCCCCTTCATGATGCAGGCCTGGTGGATGTTCTGCCTCTGCAGCCTCATTTTTGTCGCGGTCAGCCTGTTGACCCCGCGTCCCGACCCGGACAAGGTGGCCGCCACGACCTGGAAAAATCCGCTCCAGGTGATCGCCGGCGGACGGATCAAGGGCCTGTCCGACCCACGGCTTTGGGCGGCTGTCCTCCTGGCGATCATGGTTGTGTTGTACACCATCCTCCGGTAGCAGGAACGCTGCCGATAGGATTTCGAGTTGAAGAGGGAAGCTGAAGGAGTCTCTGAGAGGAGAAAAGCAGGATGAAAGCATTCCATTATTTTCAGCCCACGGAGATCCGCTTCGGGAGCGGCCGCCTGAGCGAAGTCGGCCAGGCGGTCTCCCGATGGGGAAAAAGATGCCTGTTTGTCACCGTCCCGGAATTCCCCGCGTTTTCCCCGCTCTTTGCCCGGGTCAAAGAGCTCCTCAAAAATGCCGGACTGGAAGTCGCCCACTTCGACGGCGTCATCCCCAACCCGACGACCGAGGTGATCACGGCGGGCGCGCACCTGGCCAAGAAACACAGGGCCGATGTCGTCCTGGGGCTGGGCGGGGGCTCGAGCATGGACGCAGCCAAAGCCATCGCCGTCGAAGCCACCCACCCCGGGACGGCTTGGGATTATCTTTTTTTTCGAGAAAAACAACCGACCGAAAAGACTCTCCCGGTCGTGACCGTGACGACGACCTCGGGGACGGGATCACAGGTAACCCAGGTTGCGGTCGTCACCAACCCGGCTGAGAAGAACAAATCCGCCCTCTACAATTCGATCCTTTATCCAAAGATCAGCATCGTCGACCCGGCGCTCGTCAGGACGGCCCCCCCGGACGTCACCGCTTCGACCGGGTTCGACGTTTTCGCCCACGCCTTCGAGAGCTATATCAACCCCGGCGGTTCGTCTTACACCGACCTGATGGCCTTGGAAGCTATCCGATTGGTCATCGCCTCTCTTCCCCAGGCCGTTTCAGATGGAAATGACCTGGAAGCGCGCTCCCACATGGCCTGGGCCGACACCCTGGCTGGCCTCTGCATCGCCAATTCGGGAGTCACCCTGCCCCACGGGATCGGAATGGCCATGAGCGGACTCTATCCCCATGTGGCCCACGGCCGGGCCCTGGCCGCCGTCTATCCGGCTATGATGCGCTTCAGTTGGCAGGCGGCGGAGCCGGAATTCGCCGCCGTCGCCCGGATCCTCGATCCCTCTATGCGGCCTCTGAACGAGAGCGAAGCCGCCCGGCGGTCGGGCGAAGCGGTCGACCGCTTTCTCAAAAACATCAACCTCTGGACCCGCCTAAAAGATTTGGATATCCCCGAGGATGAGGTCCGCAGGCTGGCGGAAGCGTCGCTCGTCCTCCCGGATTACAAGAACCATCCCCGGGTCGCCAGCGCGGACGAGGTTTTCGACCTCCTGAACAAAAGCTACCGCAATGAACCAGAGAAAACCGAGAAATAGAGGAGGACAACCATGAAACAGGCGGTCCTTATCGAGCCCCAAAAGGTAATCTTCCAGGATGTCCCCAAGCCAGAGCCGGGACCAGGACAGGTCCTGATCCAGGTCAAGCGCATCGGAATCTGCGGTTCGGACATCCATGCTTATTACGGAAAGCACCCTTACATCAGCTGTCCGGTCGTCCAGGGCCATGAATTCGCCGGCCGGATCACCGAGGTCGGACCAAATATCCGGTCTTTGAAAACAGAGGATGACGTCACGGTGATGCCGCAGCTCGTCTGCGGAGAGTGCTACCCCTGCCGTCACGGCAACTATCACATCTGCAATTCCCTCAAGGTCATCGGCTGCCAGGCCGAGGGCGCCGCCCAGGAATTCCTGGCTGTGGACCAGGACATGGTGATCAAGCTTCCCGAAGGCATGGACTACAACACCGGAGCCATGCTCGAGCCGGTCGCCGTCGGGGCCCACGCCATCGGCCGGCTGGGGAGCGTCGAAGGCAAGAAAATCCTGGTCCTGGGAGCGGGGCCGATCGGGAACCTGACCGCCCAGGCGGCCAGCGGCCGCGGCGCTGCTGCGGTCGCGATCTCCGACATCAGCGATTATCGCCTCGAGGTGGCCCGGAAGTGCGGAATTCCGCAGACTATCAATCCTGCGAAAGAGGACCTGGCCGAAGCGACCGGGAAGGCTTTCGGCCCCGACGGAGCGGACGCCATCCTGGAATGTGTCGGTGTGGAGGAGACCGTCGGCCAGGCGATCGCACTGGCCCGCAAGGGAACGGACATCGTCATCGTCGGAGTGTTCGGAGAGAAGCCGCGGCTGGATATCGGGCTCGTCCAGGACAAAGAGCTCCGGCTGATCGGAACCCTGATGTACAGAGTCTTGGATTATTGGACGGCCATCGACCTTGTCCAGTCAGGGAAAGTCAACCTAGTGCCCCTCATGACCAGGCATTTTCCCTTCGACGAGTATCCGGAGGCTTATCGATATATAGAAAAGAATAGAGAACGGACGATGAAGATCTTCATTGACCTTTGAGATTTTAAGCATGCAAGGGAGGAGGTAATCATGCGGTTGAATCGACTGAAAATCGGGATGGCCCTTTTTGTCATGGCCGGATCTTTCGCTATTGCTGCTCAGGACAAGATCACAGCCCATTGGAATTTTGACGAGACAAAGGACGGGAAAACGCGCGATGTCGTCGGGGGGATCGATGATGCCGTCGCCGGTAACTTTCGGCTGGTCCAAGGAGTCAAGGGAAAGGCTCTTGTCCTGGACGGATACACGACCCGCATTTCCCGGCCCTCTGCTGTTGCCCCGAAGTTGGGGCCCGATTTCACGGTCGAAGCCTGGATCGCCCTCGGAGCCTATCCCTGGAATTGGGCGCCCGTCGCCGCCCAGGAGAACACCGTCAGCCTCGATTCCAACCTCGACGCTGTCTGCTGGCCGGACGATATCACCGTTAACTCCCCCCGGGACGGGTTTTTCTTCGGAGTCGGTCCGCAGGGCCAGCTCGGCCTATTCGCCGGAGCCGGCGACTGGACAATGTGCCGATCCGAACGAATAGTGCCCCTGCGAAAGTGGACGCATGTCGCGGCCACCCTCAGGTCGGGCAAAGGCATATCCCTTTATATCGACGGCGAGAGGGCAGCCGAGTCACCGCTCGAGGCAAACTTCCGTCCGGCGGAGCGGGAGGACCTCCGAGTCGGGATGCCCCGGCAGAAGCTCGAGCCCTCCAACCCCGTCCGGGCCTTCGCCACCCTGGCCTGCTGGTACTCGCTGGACGGGCTCCTGGATGAATTGCAGATTCATGAAAGCGCGCTCTCTGCCGTTGAGATTCAAAGACGATATGCCGCCGCGCGGCCCGATTTCGAGCCCGCCCTTCCGCCCCGCGTTATGCCGTCAGGCCCCGCCGGTCAGGGAACCTTCGGGGCGTCCTACCAACACCTTAAATATTATCCCGAATGGGATGCCCTCTGGCCCGTCTCCTCCGACCCCGATATCGTCGTCCAGTTCGACGATACGCCGGTGCGGGTGGTTTTTTGGAGAGGGACGCGCTTCTCGCCGGCCTGGGTGATGGAAAACGGGATGTGGATGGCCGACCAGAGCATCGAAAACTTCAACGACGACGACGGCTGCATCGAGCATATGCTCGACCCCCGCTGCCGGTTCTCCCATGTCCGGATCATCGAGAACACGGAGGCGCGGGTGGTGGTCCATTGGCGCTACTGTCCGACCTCGGCCAACGACCATCATTCCCAGGTCGATCCGATCACGGGATGGGAGGATTGGGTGGACGAATACCATACCTTCTATCCTGATGCCATCGGCCTCCGTAAGGTCATCCAGCACACCAAAGGACAATTCCTCTGGCCGGAGGAGGTAATCGCCCTCTGCCATCCCGGCCAGAAGCCGGAAGATGTTGTCGACCTGGCGGCCATGACGCTCGCCAACCTCAAGGGGCAGAGCCACACCTATACCTGGGCGGAAAAAACTCCCGAAGTGCGGGACGGCGACAAATATCTTCATTTCGGGAGCGCCCCGGAGGAAAGGCCCGTGATCATGAGGGTCAACATGAAATCAACCATCAAGCCTTTCCAGGTCTTTGAGACGACCAATAGGTTTCGTATTTTCGCCCACGAACACCGCAAGGGCATTTCGCACTTCCCCTGGTGGAACCACTGGCCGGTGGCCCAGATTCCCTCCGATGGCCGTTACTGCCAGGCCCCGGACCGGGCCTCCCATTTTTCCTTGGCTTGGGGCGGACCACCTGCCCACGACGGCGGGGCCGGAACATTCTGGTGGGCCTGGATGTACGGAGCGACGGGCGGCCCGGCCGAATCGCTTGTCCCGCTAGCCCGGTCCTGGCTTCTGCCTCCAAAGGTGATGGTCGAGAAGGGAGACGTCGAAGTCAGGTATGATCTCACCCAGCGGTGTTTTGTCCTGACCTCGAGAAGCGAATCCTCGCAAGACTTCCGCCTCCGCCTGGACGCGGAACCCGGATCGCCGGTTATCAATCCCGCCTTCCTTGTCGAGAACTGG
>CAYOZW010000083.1:0-12696 GCA_964408495.1 uncultured Eubacteriales bacterium | reverse complement strand
ACCGAAAAAGGCGAAACTGATGTAATAGACCAGGACCTTTGAGTCCAGGATGCCCCGGGTCATGTCGTCGAAATGCTGAAAGATCTAGAGGTAGTTGAGGACACCCTTCCACATCCCCGAAGCGGAATAGGATGCCCAGTTCAGGATCCAGAAAAGCAGCAGGGCGCCGAAAGTTAGGATCGCCGAGACGACCTGGTTTTTCGTCAAAGAGGAGAAAAAGACGCCCGCGGCGATAAAAGCGGCTCCCACAAGAAAGAGCCCAAGGTAGCCGTTCAGGATCTGGGGCAGTTCAGGATTGCCGAAAGCGAAGGTGAAAATGGACAGGCTGCCGGACAGCCCCAGCATCGTAGCCAGGACGACAAGAGCGGCCAGGTACTTGCCCAGGATGATCTGACTGACGCTCAGGGGAGATGTGTAGAGCAACTCGTCCGTGCCGCTCTTCATTTCTTCGGAAAAGAGGCGCATAGTGAGCAACGGCAGCATGAGCAAGAGGATGATGCTGATGTTGTGAAAGAGCGGCGTGTAGACCATCTGGTTGATGTTCATCTGCTGGGCATAATAAGGCTGCTGGGCCATCTGGATGGCCTGAGAGTTGAACCACCAAAGCGAGCTGTAGAAGAAAAAGCCGGTCAGAACGAGAAAAACGGTGATGACCACATAGGCGATTGGCGTGGAGAAGTAGGTTCTGATCTCTTTCTTAGCGATCGACCAAATGTTTCTCATTGTTCGACTCCTCCGGAAACGATCCGGCGGTAAAGCTCTTCGATGTTCATCGATTCGGTCCGCATCTCCAAGAGCCCCCATCCTTTTTCTACGATCAGCTTGGCTACGCCTTCGCGCAGGTCCCTGTCCGGACTCCACTCGACGGCCAACTCGCCGTCATGGCGGGCCACCGTCTCGACACCGGGAAGTTCTTTTAAGGCTGCCAGAGCTTCTTCGTGCCCTTTCCGGAGCTTGAGGATGACCCCGCTTTTTTCCCGGAAGGATGCTGTCAGCTCCTCGAGAGAGCCCGAAGCCATCAGACGGCCCTCGTTGATGATGGCGACTCCATCACAAGTCTGCGTCACTTCGGGAAGGATATGGGTGGAGAGGATGATGGTATGTTCCCCTTTAAGAGACTTTATCAACCCCCGAATTTGGATAATCTGGGCGGGATCGAGCCCGATGGTCGGTTCGTCCAGGACAAGAACGTCGGGGTTATGAATCAGGGCTTGGGCGATGCCGACGCGCTGTTTGAAGCCCCTGGAGATGTTCTGTATCAGCTTTTTTCTGGCCTCTTTCAAGCCGCTGATCTCGATCGCCCGGTCCAGAGCCGCTTTGCGTTTAGCGGCGGGCACCTGTTTGATGGCGGCGACGAAGCTCAGGTAATCGGAGACCGTCATCTCGGTGTAGAGGGGGACGATTTCTGGCAGGTAGCCAATGACCCTCTTGACATCGTTCGGCTGTTCGAAGACGTCGAACCCGGCGACGACCGCTTTCCCGTCGGTAGCGGGAAGATAGCCCGTCAAGATCCTCATGGTTGTGGTCTTGCCGGCAGCGTTGGGGCCGAGAAGCCCCCAAATCTTTCCCTTTCCGACTTTGAAGCTGAGGTTCTTGACGGCGACAAGGTCGCCGTATTTCTTGGTGAGATGTTCGACCTCGATCATGTTCTGACCTCCTTTCTTGATAGAACCATCCAACGAGTCCGTTTGATTCCAAGCTCCGACTACATTTTCTCGGGCATAGGGATGCCCATCAGGGAAAGCGCCGTTCTGAGGATCTCGCGGACATAATAAACGGTCAAAATCCGGGTGTCTTTAAGCTCCTGGTCTGACTCGCCGAGGATCGAATAGAGATGGTAATAGGCGTTGATCTTCTGGCAGAGGTTAAAGGTGAACTTGGCGAGATGCGAAAATTCCAGGGAATAGATAGAGTGGAGGATGATCTCCTCGACTTGAGCCGCATAGAGGATGAGGTCCCAGAAATCTCCGGCCTCGGCTTCCGGAAGTCGCCCCAGCGGAATATCCTCCAGGGCGAGCCGGGCTTCCAGCTCGGCCTGTCCGAACCCAATCCTTTCTTCGAGCTTCCGGAAGATGCTGTTCAAGCGGACGAATGCGTACTGAAGATAGGGGCCGGTCTCCCCTTCGAAACTCAAGGCTTCTTCGAAGTCGAAGACGATCAGCGAGTTGCGGGCGAACTTGAGCATGAAATAGCGGAGCGCTCCGCAGGCGATCTGGCGGGAGATCAAAGCCTTGAGTTCGGGGGTAAGGTCGGCGTTGCGTTTCTCGACCTCGATCAGGGCTTTGTCCACCAGCCTGTCAAGGAGGTCGTCCGCCTTGACCCCCAGCCCCTTCCGTCCAGAGACCTCGAGGAAGCTGCGGTCTTTCTCTCTCTCTGAGGCTTCGTAACCGAGTTCCTCCAGACTCTTGGGCGAGAGGGCGACCATTTCATAAGAATAGTGAATCGACCTATCGGCCTGTTCCGGGTAGCCGAGCGACCGGAGCCCCTGGGCAACGATTTTTTGCAGGTAGGATTGGCGGACATCGATAACGTTATAGACCTTGCTTGCGCCGCCGAAAGAAAAGGTTTGAGAGTTGGGTGTCGTCGTCGTGATCCAGATCGTCCGGCCGTTTTCTTGGAGGAACGGCTGGTAATAGAAATCCTGGCCCAGGAGGCCGAATTTCCAGAGTTGGTAGGCGATGTCCTTGCCGACATAGGTGACCGTCCCGTCCGAGCGGACGATGATCTTTTCCCGTTCCGCCTCCTCTTCCAGCCGCATCACCCAGCAGCCGGCGTTTTCTCCAAGGGCAGAGATGTAAACCGCCTCTTTTTCCTTAAGCTGGGTGAACGCCTTTTCCCAAAACTTAAGCCCGAGGATACTGCTTTCGCAGGGGAGGAGGTCGTAGCTGACATCGATACGGCTCATGGTTTCGAGATGGGCTTTGATGATCCGGCGCGAAACGGCCTGTCCCATGGTCGCTTCCGGGGCATCGCCGTGTTCGATCTTTTTCAGAATTTCGGCCCTTCTGGGCTGGGCTTCGAGGTGACCTTCCAGATAGGCTGCGGCCCGGGCATAGAGGTCCCAGCAAAAATAATCGAACTTCCCGGGAATGTTTTCGAGGTCCGGGGGGATCATCCCTTCCAGGTCGATGAGCCCGAAAACGACGTCGACCACCTGAACACCCGTATCGTCAATGTAGTTCTGGACCTCAACTTTTTCTCCCTTGTATCTGAGACAGCGAGCCAAGGTATCTCCCAGGCAGGCATTGCGAAGGTGGCCGATGTGGGCGGCCTTATTCGGGTTGATATTGGTATGTTCGATGATGATCTTGGGGATTTCGGGTGAGAGGGAGGTGGACCCGAGCGAGCGGAGCGAGCTGCGGAAGAATGATTTCCGGTCGAGAAAGAGGTTAATATAACCAGGTCCGGCGACTTCGGCTTTCTCCACCCCCTCGAGGCCGGAGAGCAAGGGGAGGATCTCCTGGGCGACCTGCCTGGGATTGAGCTTCAGTTTCTTAGCCAGCTTGAAAGGAAAGGTCAGGCTGAGATCGCCGAAGCTCTGCTGGGGCGTGAAGGCGATCTCGAGTTCCGCTTCTTCCAGGGGGAATTTTCCCTTGAGCCTGGCTAGAATGTCTTTTTTCAGCCGGTCTTTATGCTTGATCATCGGAATCATCAATTATAGCAAAAATCCAGGCCAGGACAAGGGATCTAGTAAGTCGATCAAAAAGGTACCGGATTCTCTCTCAAGCGAGAGTCGGCTTGCGCCGGGACTGTTTCTGTGGTAGTTAGATAGCTTCTCCTAGCGAGGTAAAACGTCATGAAAAGAACACGCTTTTATGACTCGCACCGAAAACTCAACGGCCGGATGATCGAATTCTTCGGCTGGGAGCTGCCGGTCGAATACAGAGGGATCATCGAAGAGCATCTGGCCGTACGATCGGCCGCAGGGCTTTTCGATGTCAGCCACATGGGCGAAATCCTGATCAGAGGAAAAGACGCTCTCGCCCTGGTTCAGCGGCTGACTCCCAATGATGCCGGTCGGCTGGCCCTCCACCAGGCTCAATATACCGCACTGACGACGCCCCAGGGGACCTTTGTCGATGACTTGCTGGTCTATTGTCTCGGGCCCGAGGAATATCTCCTGGTCGTCAATGCCGCTAATACAGATAAAGATTATGCCTGGGTCGTGACCCGCCAGCCCGGTTTCGACGCAGCCGTCGAGAACGCCAGCGACCGCTATTCCCAGCTCTCTCTCCAGGGACCCAAGGCCCAGGAAATCCTTCAACCCCTGACCGACGTGAACTTGTCCGAGCTGAAATCTTTTAGGGCGGGGAGAGGAAAGGTGGCCGGCGTCGATGCCCTTGTTTCGAGGACCGGCTACACCGGAGAGGACGGGTTCGAGATCTACCTGACCGAACCGGAGCCGGCCTCCGTTTGGGAAGAGCTCATCAGCAAGGGGACTCCCAAAGGACTGCTTCCCGTTGGGCTCGGAGCGCGAGATACCCTGCGGCTCGAAGCCTGCCTGATGCTCTACGGAAACGATATCGACGAGACAACGACAGTCCTGGAGGCCGACCTTAAATGGATCATCAAGTTCAAGAAAGGTGAATTCCTGGGTCGTGACCTCCTGGAGAAACAGCTGGCCGAGGGGATCGAGCGGAAGATCGTCGGATTTGAGCTCCGGGAAAAAGGCGTCCCCCGGCCCCACTACCCAGTCTTCGTAGGGGGACAGAAAGAGGGCGAAGTCACTTCCGGGACCTACGCTCCTTATCTGAAGAAAAGCATCGGTTTGGTCTATTTGCCGGTCGAGCATACCGAGATAGGTCTCGAGATCGAGGTCGGGATCCGGAAAAAAAAGGCCGCGGCTGTTGTCATTCCGACCCCGTTTTATAGGCGGGAAACAAGGCCTTAGGATCCTGCTTTCTCATCGGGGAAGGATGAAAGCTCCTTTGCTGAGGAAATGAGACGGTCGATGGATTGCCTTCCGAGGAAAGAAGCGTCTCTTTGGTGATGGCTGCGCTTAATCTCCAACTACCATAAGCCAGCGGTTTATTGTAGAATAGATGTCCCCAAATATCGATTTCGTTATCGAGAGAGAGGACCGTGATCGGCTGTGGCAGCCGGATTTTCTAAGAGGAGGAAGCTGATGTATCCGAAGGAATTCTATTTCAGCAAGGATCACGAATGGGTCAAGGTCGATGGCGACTCGGCCACCATCGGGATCACCGATTTCGCCCAGAAACAGCTGGGGGATGTCGTTTATGTTGAGCTTCCCGCCGTCGGGACCAGACTCGATGTCCATCAGACGATCGGAGTTGTGGAATCGGTCAAAGCCGTTTCCGATATTTATTCCCCGGTCTCGGGTGAGGTCACCGCCATCAACGAAGGGCTCAACGATTCCCCCGAAACGGTCAACCAGGACCCCCACGGCAAGGGTTGGATCATCCGGATGCGACTCGAGAACAAGGGGGACCTGGAAAAGCTGATGACGGTCGATGACTATGAACGGTTCTTGGAGGGTCTGGCTCCATGAGCTATATCTCTCTCAGCGAGGGCGACAAAAAGGAGATGCTGGCCCGCATCGGAATCTCCTCGCCGGATGACCTTTTCTGCTGCATCCCCGAGGGCATCCGTCTAAAAGGGGAGCTTCGGCTCCCTCCGCCATTATCCGAACCCGAGCTCCTCGGCCACTACAAATCCGTCGGCCTGAAGAACAGGGAAAGTCATTGTCTTTCCTTCCTAGGGGCCGGGGCCTATCGCCATCATATCCCGGCCGTCGTGGACTATCTGAGCTCAAGAGGGGAATTCCTCAGTCCTTACACGCCCTATCAGCCCGAAGTCAGTCAGGGGACGCTCCAGGTTATCTTTGAATACCAGACGCTCGTCTGCCAGTTGACCGGTATGGACATCGCCAATGCTTCCCTCTACGATGGGGCTTCCTCGGCCGCTGAAGCCGTCCTGATGGCCGAGCGGATCAAGGGACATCCGAAAATCCTGGTGGCTGGTTCCCTTCACCCGCAGTACCGAGAGGTTATCCGGACATATGTCAGGAATTTATCCATCCGCATCGAGGAGATTAGTCCCGATGCCCAAGGACAGATCGATCTCGAGGCCCTCGGCCGGGCGGTCGATGACCAGACCAGTGCGGTCATCTGTCAGTCGCCGAACTTCCTGGGGGTGGTCGAAACCCTCGACCGGGCGGCCGAAATCGCCCATCGCCATCAGGCGCTTTTTGTTGTCCTCGTCGCCGAAGCTGTTTCGCTCGGCCTCCTCAAAGCACCAGGGGACTGCGGAGCGGACATCGTCGCCGGAGAGGGCCAGTCGCTGGGAATTCCCTTGAGCTTCGGTGGGCCCTATCTCGGGTTCATGGCCTGCCGTCATGAATTTATCAGGCAGTTTCCCGGGCGGATCGCCGGAGAGACTCGAGACGCAGATGGAAAAAGAGGTTTTGTGCTCACCTTGTCAACTCGAGAGCAGCACATCCGCCGGGAGAGAGCCACCTCGAACATCTGCACCAACCAGGCCTGGTGCGCGCTTCGGGCGACGATCTTCCTGGAAACCCTTGGCCAGGAGGGAATGCGAGAGCTGGCCTACCAGAACATTCAGAAAGCGAACTATGCCCTGGACAGGCTTTGTTCCATAAAAGGGATCAAACGAAAATTTGGCGGACCCGTCTTTAACGAGTTCGTTCTGGAGTTTGAAGGCGGCTATAAGAAGATAGAGAGCCACCTCCTCAGCAACGGTGTCATCGGCGGTCTGGCCTTGGAGCCGGATTATCCCGGGCTCGAAGCCTGCGCGCTCTTCTGTGTGACCGAGGTCCACAGCAAAGACGACATCGACCGGCTGGCCAGACTGGTCGCGGAGGCAGTCCGATGAACCGCGAGCTTTTGATTTTCGAGATCAGCTCTGGAACAAAGAAAGGATTCCTTCTTCCCGGGCTCGATGTGCCGGAAAATAAGGAGGCCCTAGCGGGCCTCGCCCTGCGGAAGGAGATCGACGGATTTCCCCAAGTTTCAGAGGTCGAGGTCGTCCGTCATTTCACCCGGCTGTCCCAAGCCAACTTCTGCATCGACACGACCTTCTATCCTCTCGGTTCCTGCACCATGAAATACAATCCTAAGATCAATGAGAAAATCGCCGGGCTGGCGGAATTCCAAAATTCGCATCCCCAGTCTCCCCCGGAACTGGTCCAGGGAAACCTCGAGGTCCTCAAGACTCTCGAAATGGTCCTGGGCGAGATCACTGGAATGGATGCCGTGACACTCCAGCCGAGCGCCGGCGCGCAGGGCGAGCTTTTGGGCATGATGCTCATCCGGGCGTACCATGCGGACCGCGGCGATCCTCGCAAAGTCGTTCTCATCCCCGATTCGGCGCACGGGACCAATCCCTCGAGCGCTCACATCTGCGGATATCGCGTCCAGGAGGTCAGGTCCAACGAAACGGGGACTATCGACCTGGCCGCGCTTCGTCAGGCCATGACCGAAGAAGTGGCCGCTTTGATGGTCACCAACCCGAATACGCTGGGTGTGTTCGAGTGGGATATTTTAGAGATCGCCGAGATCGTCCATGCCAAGGGAGGCCTGGTCTATATGGATGGGGCCAACATGAACGCTCTGGTCGGCAAGTTCCGGCCAGGCGACATGGGCATCGACGTCATTCACCTTAACCTCCACAAGACCTTCTCCACTCCCCATGGGGGAGGAGGGCCTGGTTCCGGACCGGTCGGCGTCAAGAAACATCTGGAGCCGTACCTACCGGTCCCGATCGTGGAAAAAGGGCCGTCCGGTTATACTCTTAACTTTGCCCGCCCCAAAAGCGTCGGCCGGGTGCGCAGCTTCTACGGCAATTTTCTGGTCATGGTCAAGGCTTTGGCCTATATTCAGACTTTGGGAGCTTCCGGGCTGAAAGAGCTTGCCGAAATCGCCGTCCTCAACTCCAATTACATTCGAAAGAGCCTGGAAGGGATATATCACTTGAAATATGACGCGCCGACTCTCCATGAGTGCGTCTTCTCTGACAAGCTGCAAAAGGAAAACGGCATCAAGAACATTGACATCGCCAAGCGTCTGATCGACTACGGCCTCCATCCGCCGACGATGTCCTTTCCGCTGATCGTCCCGGGCGCCTTGATGATCGAGCCCACGGAGACCGAAAGCCGTCGCGACCTCGACCAGTTCATTGAAGCGATGAAAACGATCGCCAAGGAAGCGGTTGAAACACCCGAAATTCTCAAGTCCGCCCCCCATAGCTCTCCCGTGAGGCGTCTGGATGAGACCCAAGCGGCCCGCCGCCCGGTGTTGAGATGGGAGAGGTCGAACGAGTAACCCGATGTCGCTGCAGAACCTCGTTTTGAGCCTGCAGAAATATTGGGCAAACCAGGGCTGCTACTTGGCCCAGCCCTATGACCTCGAAGTCGGCGCCGGGACAATGACTCCGGACACATTCTTCCGGGTCCTGGATCGGCGACCCTGGAGGGTAGGTTATGTCCAGCCGTCCCGCAGGCCGGCGGACGGCCGTTATGGAGAGAATCCGAATCGCGTTCAGAAACACTACCAGTACCAGGTCATTTTCAAACCCTCTCCCGCGGACATCCAGATGCTTTACATCAACAGCCTCACCAATCTGGGGATCGATCTGGCCGTGCATGACCTGAAGTTCGATGAGGACGATTGGGAGTCGCCGACCATCGGAGCCTGGGGAGTCGGCTGGCAAGTCGTTCTCGACGGGCTGGAGATCACCCAGTTCACTTACTTCCAACAGGCCGGAGGGATCGAGCTTTTTCCCGTCCCCGTGGAAATTACCTACGGACTGGAGCGTCTCGAGATGTTCCTGGAGGAGAAAGACAACATGTATGACCTCAACTGGTCTGGGGATGTATCCTACCGGGACCTGAGGCTTCAGGAAGAAAAGGAATTCTCAGAATACAATTTCAACCAGGCGGATATCGGAAGACTTCAGAAGTCATTCGCCCTGGCGGAAGCGGAAGCGGCCATGCTCATCGACAAGGGCCTTCTTTTTCCCGCCTATGATATGTGTCTCAAATGTTCCCATCTCTTCAACCTCCTGGACGCCCGTGGAGCGGTCAGCGTCACCGAGAGGGTCAAGGTGATCAGCCAGGTCCGGGCCCTGGTGAACCGGATCGCTCACAAATATTGCGAGCGAGAGGGAAGGCCATGATGGAATTCCTTCTCGAGATCTCCACCGAGGAGATGCCTTCATCCCATATCAAGACGGGATTGGCTCAACTCCAAGAGAAGCTGGGGAAGATCCTCCAGGACAACCGGATCCTCTGCTTGTCCCTTCAGACTTACGGGACCTGCCGGAGGCTGGTCATGTTGGGCGATTTTGTCCCCCAACAAGAAGACAGGGAAGAACGGGTGATCGGCCCGCCGAAAGAGATTGCCTTTTCCGACGACGGCACACCCACAGCCGCAGCCAGAGGATTCGCCAGGTCTCAGAAAGTCGAGATCGAACATCTTCAGGTCATAAAAACTCCCAAGGGCGAGTACATCGCTTTGAAAAGGACCACTCCAGGCCGGGCGACGGGGGATATCCTGGCCGAAGTCCTCCCCGGCATCATCTCCTCTCTGTCGTTTCCCAAGATGATGAAATGGGGAGAGGTCAACCTCCGCTTTTCGCGTCCGATAAAGAATATCCTGTGCCTCTGGAATGAACAGATTCTTTCCTTCTCTATCCAGGGGATCGAGTCGAATAACCTGGTGTCCGGGCATAAGCTCCTGTCGCCCGGTCGGTTTCAGGTGAAATCATTCCGTGAATACCGGGCCGTCCTGAAAAAGAACAAGGTCATCCTCTCGGCGGACGAGAGAAAGCGGCTCATCCTCCGTCAGATCGGGAAGCGACTGGGCCCGCTCAAGGCCCAAATCCTCCCCGACGAAGAGCTGCTCGAAAAATTGACTTTTGACGTGGAATACCCCTACGTTTTTCGGGGGGACTTCCCCCGAGAATTCCTCCGTCTTCCTATCGAAGTGCTCAGCGTGGCCATGCGGGAAGGGCAGAAAGTTTTTTCCGTGGTCCGGGATGGCCGCCAGCTTCCCCTGTTCTTGGGAGTCGCCGACGCCCCCAAGGATCCCAAGCGGCTGATCCGCCGGGGGAATGAACGTGTCCTCCGGGCCAGGCTGGAGGATGCCCGGTTTTTCTGGGAGCAAGATCTCAAGGTCCCCCTGGCGCGAAGAGGGGAGGGGCTCAAACAGGTCGTTTTCCGGGAAAAATTGGGGAGCTATGAGGAAAAACGATCCCGTCTCAGGCTCAACGTTGCTTTTTTTTGTGACCAGCTCGAGGAGAAAAAGCTAAAAAAGGAAGCCATGCAAGCGGCCGAGCTTTGTAAGGTTGACCTCCTGACGGAGATGGTCCGGGAGTTTCCGAGTCTCCAGGGGAGGGTCGGCGGTCTTTATGCCCGGGAGGAAGGTTATCCTCCGGCGGTCTTCCAGGCCATCTATGAACATTATCAGCCGGTCGGCCTTGAGGATACTCCCCCCTCATCTCTCGCCGGGGCCTTGTTGTCCCTTGCCGACAAGATCGATTCGACCGTTGGCGGCGTGGGCATTGGCGTTCGGGTCACCGGATCGAGTGACCCCTTCGGGCTCCGGCGGAATGCCAATGGCGTCTGCCGTATCATCCTGGAGGGGAATCTTTCCCTCTCCTTGGGCCTTCTTTTAGAGAAGGCCTACTCTTCCTATGGGGGGATCCTGGAGAGACCGAAAGAAGAGGTCCTCGCTTATTGCCGGACGATCTTCGAGCAGCGACTCCGCTTTATCTACGAAAGCCAGGGATACCGGTACGACCTGGTCAGCGCCGCTCTCGGGTCGGGCTTGGACAATATATATCTGTCTTTTCTCCGCCTCAAAGCCCTGGACGCCTTGAAGAAAAGCCCGGATTTCGAGCCTTTCATCCTGATGGCCAAGCGGGTCAACAACATCCTCCGGGGCCACCCGTCCTTCCCGGTGAATGACGAACTTTTCCTCGAAAGGGAAGAGAAAGAGCTCTGGTCATCATTCCTCATCATCAGGAACAATGTCCTTCCCTTGAAAGAAGGAGGGGATTTTGCCAGAGCACAGAATCTGCTCTTCAAGCTGCAGTCTCCGCTGGATGCTTTCTTCGACAAGGTTCTGGTTATGGCTGAAGACAAGAAAATCCAGCAGAACCGGCTCGCCCTTCTCAACGAAATCAGCCGGCTCCTTCTGGCCATTGCGGACTATTCCCAGGTTGTCGTCGAAGGAGAAAAAAAAGAGACGCCTGCCTAGATCTCGAACTCGTCTTTTTCGGTGTCCGAGGGTTCGTTTTCTTTATCGGCGAACTTCTGCTCCAGGGCCATGATTTTCACCATGTTCTGGGGCAAATTCTGGTCTTTGTCCATGCCATAAGGATTGAACTGGACACCCACCTGGAATGGATAGCTTTTGCCTTCGTTGGGAGCCGACCATTTGACGATGCCTTTCATCGTGAATGGGATACGCTCGCCGGGCACGGAGATACGCAGGGCGACCTCGGAATCAGGCTTGAGCATTTTCTGGGTCAGGAAGCGGATGCCACCCCGGCTAATGTCCAGGATAGGGCAGAATTCCTCGATGAACCCGGGTTTAGGCAGGAGGGATTTTCGCTGATAATTGAGCGCAGCCCCGGGGATCCTAAAACGGATGCAGGACCGTCTTTCGATATCGTTTTCGTCCATTGCAGCCCTCTTCTTTACAAGCCGTCCTATCTTATATAACAACTGGAGGTCAAAAGTCAAAACTTGATATTTGAGGGTCGCGAAGGGGCTTGGGCTTCGGTTGACAGAGATAGGCATTTTCTCTAGAATCGGCCCTCTTGTCGAATCATCGCCAAGTCAAACCTAAGATTTCTCCAGGCCGTTCACCGGGGAGCCTGGAAAGGAGGAACATGCGCTTTCAAGGTCACCTTCATCCTTGGGGATTTATAGGATTTTTGGCCTGTATCAGTCTTGGGACAACGGGAATAGCGGCAGCACAAAAGTCTGTTAGGCCGCCGCGGGTCCAGGCCACCGACCCGGTCCTCCGGCTTCAAGGCTTTGCTACCCTTCAAGAAATGGTCCGGAGCTCTCCGTTCGGCTCTTTGAAGTGGAGTCATATCGGTCCGACCAACGTCAGCGGCCGGGCGACCGATATCGCCGTCGTGAGACCCCGCGGAAAGAGCTATACAATCTATGTGGCCACCGCTTCAGGAGGCGTCTGGAAGACGTTGAACGAAGGGACGACATGGGAGCCGGTCTTCGACCTGGCCGCATCGACCTCGATAGGGGATGTGGCCGTCGCCCCATCAAATCCTGAGATCATCTGGGTCGGGACGGGCGAGGCCAATATCTTCCGGAGCTCCCAGGCCGGCTGCGGCATCTATAAATCGACCGATGGCGGAAAGACCTGGCTTCATTCCGGACTTCTAGACACGTACACCATCGCCCGAATCGTCATCCATCCCCTGAATCCGGACATCGTCTACGTGGCCGCCTCGGGGCATGAATGGACGGAGAACACCGAAAGAGGAGTTTTCAAGACGACGGACGGGGGGAAAACTTGGGAAAAAGTCCTCTTTATCAGCCCGAAGACCGGCGCCATCGACCTGGTCATGGACCCGGAGGACACTGATACTCTATACGCCGCCGCTTGGCAGAGAACCAGGCTCAAGTGGAACGACCCGCGGATTTTCCCTGGTTACTCGGAAAGCGGCATCTTTAAGACTTCC
>CAYOZW010000082.1:0-12712 GCA_964408495.1 uncultured Eubacteriales bacterium | reverse complement strand
CCCCCGTCAGAAAACTGACGGGTCCCCCTTCCGCTACGGGGGCTTGAGGGCGGTCCCCTGCACCTATCATGAAGATCTCCTGTTTCCGAAAACCCCGCATATCAGAGCGGCATCTCCATCCCGTCGGCGGCGAGATGGAATCCTTTTCCCCTGATTTTCTTTTGCTCCGGTCCGTCCGGGTCGAGAGCACGATTGGAATGGTTCAGGTGGGTGAAGTAGATTCTGCTCTTTCCCGATTTCGCAGCAGAAGAGAGTCTGTCCATACTGTCCAAAATGAAAGGATGGCCGGTCTTAGTGAGGTCTCGTCCGGGGAGTTCATCCGGGCTGTAGAATGTCCCGTCCAGGATCGCGTAATCGACCCGCTCAACTTCCTCTCTGATTGACCTGTTCCACGCCTCCCAGTTCCGGATGTCCGGGATGTAGAGCAGATCCTTCTTGGGGCCGGTGATGATGAACCCGACCGTATCCGAATATTCGTCCCGGTGCGGGACGAGCAGGGGAGAGAAAGAAATCCTTTCAGTCAGAGAGATTTTTTCATCCGGCCTGATTATCCGGAGGGCGATGTTTTCGAGGCGGACCAACTGGCTCCAGGGGCCGTTTTCTTCCAGGAATCGGGCCATCTTTGAGGTGCAATAAACTGGGGTTTTCATGGCGTTGAGGCCTTCGTATCCATAGTACATTAGACCTGTGTAATGGCCGATGTGGGCATGGGTCAGCAGGATGCCGTGAGGTGTGTTGATTCCGGCGGCGGTATTATAGCCCATCCTTTCATGAAGCATGTCGAACTGCCGGCCGATATCCGGAGAGGCATCTACGATGAAGGCTTTTTTGCCCTTCATGTCGAGGACGGCGATGGCAGGCTTAAGCCGGGCGAAAGCGAGATTCTTCCGGGCTCGTTCACAATTCGCGCAGTAGCAGCCGATGTGGGGGATTCCCGCATCCTGCGCCGTCCCCAGGACCTTGACGACGACATCGCCCTCTGCGGTCGGCGATCGAAAAGCGGACCAGTGCCAGGCTCCAAGCCCCGGCGATCTCGGAAGAACTACGGCTCCCGCCATTGTCTTTAGTCCGGCCCTGGTGAATTCTCTTCGTTTCATTTTCTTCTCCCCAAAATAGGAACAGCATATCATTTTCATTGTTTTCCACAATGGGCTAACCCGGATATACGGAAATTGATATACTGTCCCTATATGGAGAGAGGGCGATCGACCATGAAAAAAATATCATCGATCTTCTTCGTGGTGACATGTTTTCTGTTGGTGATGTCCGCCGGGGCCCTGGATACATCCTGGCAGCAGGCCGAACAAAATGCTGCCCAGAGCCAGCGGGCTGTCCAGTTCTGTCGGCGGTTTTCCCATGGCTGGCTTGTCCATGCCGACCCCCGCTCGGGCCTGATCCCGCGGAACCTGACGGCCGACGCCTATTGGAACGCCAAAGATGCGGCCGCCGACAACTATCCCTTTATCGTCCTCACCGCCCACATCCTTGACGACCATTACCTGAAACAAATCGCCGCAGAGATTCTCGCTCAGGAAGAAAAACTGACCAGCCGCCTGGATTCGCTGCCGGACGATTTCCTGTTCGCTACCCAGAGTTTCCGATCCGAAAAACCGGACCTGGACGAGATCATCTTCGGAGCCGCCGAGTACGCCAAGGACGGATTGATGCCGATCTCCGAGTGGCTCGGAGCATCGCCCTGGCTCGACCGCATGAAACAGCTCATCCGGGATGTATTCAAGCGGGCTGCGTACGAGACACCATCGGGCAAAATCCCTTCTTTGGATGTTGAGGTCGTCGGCGACCTCCTCCAGGTGACCTGCCGGCTCTACTGGATGACCGGCGACGAAGATTACAAAATCTGGGCATTCCGTTTGGCCGACCAGTATCTCCTTCATTCCAGCCTGTTGGAGAGGGATAATCTCCGTCTTCGGGACCACGGCTCGGAGATCATCGGCGGGCTCTCTGAGGCCTGCTTCCTGGCCAGCCGGGAGGATCCCGGGCGGTGGCAGCGCTACCGTCCTCGGATTCGCGCCGTCCTCGACCGCGTCCTCGAAACCGGCACAAACCCGGATGGACTCCTCTACAACGCCATCAACCCGAGGACGGGTGAAATCTTGAGCAAAGGGCTGGCCGACACCTGGGGTTACGTCTTCAACGCCTATCTCACCATCGCATCGATCGACAACGAGCCGCGCTACCGTGAGGCCGCCAAGCGGGCGCTTTCCAATATCCATAAATATAAAGACTATGACTGGGAGAACGGCAGCGCCGACGGCTATGCCGACTCCATCGAGAGCGGCCTCAACCTCCTCAACCGCATCCCGTCTGAGTCCGCTTCCGGCTGGGTGGACGATTCCATGGAGTTCATCTTCCACAAACAGCGCTTCGACGGCATCATCGAGGGCTGGCACGGCGACGGCAACTCGGCTCGGACGGCGCTCCTGTGGGCCCTGGCCAAAACCCAGGGAATCAGCGCTTCTCCCTGGCGCGACGACCTGAGACTTGGCGCGGTTCGTCTAGCGGACGGGACTCTCCAGGTTTTCCTGGCGGCTGACTGGCCCTGGTCGGGGAAACTGCGCTTTGACCGGAAGAGACACCGCGACCAGATGTACCTGCCCCTCGATTACCCCCGGATCAACCAGTTTCCCGAGTGGTTCACCGTGAACGCCGTGCAGAAATACGAGGTCAAAGTGGGAGAGGAACCGGCCCGGATCGTCGAAGGAGTGGACCTCTACGAGCTTCCGCTCGCGCTCAAAGCAAACGAACCTCTGCTCCTCGCCGTAAAAAGCTATCAGGACCCGGCCGCACATAAGCTGCGAACCATGAAGTATACGCCTCGATCTCGCGGGGCCGCGGCCGCCTGGCAAAAAGATTTGCGCCGAAAGCTCTTAGGGTTGCTCAAGATGAACGACCTGCTCACATCGAAAATTCCTTTTGATGTTCGCCCGATCGCCTCTGAAGAGCGGCCGGGATATGCCTTTCAGGAGGTCGAGTTCAACTCCACGCCGGGCCGCCGGATCAAGGCGATCGTGACGGCTCCCCGCACCGGCTCGCCCCCCTATCCGGCGGTCGTCAGCATCCACGGCCATGGCGGCTCCCGCTATGTCGTCTATGACCGGGCGAATGTCTATAAGGGCTTCGCGGCCGAGCTGGCCGAGACAGGCTATGTAACCATTGCCGTCGACGTCGGACAGCATGAAGTCTACGAGCCCGGCCGGACGTTGATGGGGGAGAGGCTTTGGGACATGATGCGCTGTGTCGATTATCTGGCCACGATGAAGGAGGTCGACAAGACGGCGATCGGCTGTGCCGGTCTCTCTCTGGGGGGCGAGATGTCCATGTGGCTGGCGGCTATGGATGAACGGATCGCGGCCTGCGTCAGCGCCGGGTTCCTGACCGTCATGGACCAGATGGAACACAACCACTGCATGTGCTGGAAGTTCGACGGCCTGAGGGAGCTCGTCGATTTCGCCGACATCTACTCGCTCATCGCCCCGCGGCCCCTCCAGTGCCAGAACGGGCTGCTTGAGCCGCAAGGCATGTTCGTCGTGCCGCTGGCGCGTCAGGCACTGAAAGAAATCCGCCTGATCTATTCAGACTTGGGAAAACCGGAGAACGTCTCCTTAGACGTTCACCACGGCGAACACGAAGTCGATGTCCCGAGCCTGCTGGAGTTCTTCCGAAAATCCCTGGGCCATTAGAAAAGAGATATAATTTTAGCCACAGCCCCGACGGCCACGACCACGATAGCCAGAACGAGAATGACGTTCCACGCTACTGCCTTGGGCCCCCGGACGACATCGTCGCCCAGATAGCTTTTCATGTTGTGGAGGAGGAAAAATCCCAGGTAGGCGACGGGCAGCATGATCAGGTTGAGCGAAGAAGTGGCCACCGGGACCCAGAAGGGGAGAGCTGCAAAAGCGCCCAGAATGCCGATATTGGCCAGCATCGTTGACGCCTTGTAGGCGCGGCCGTGGAGCTCGAAACCGAGCATCTCGCTGAGCACGAAGCCGCAGAGCAACATCTCCAGAACCATGGTGGTAAAACACATGCTCAGGACGCCCAGCGAAAAAACGAACCGCCCCAGGGTGAGGCCGATGAGCGGCTCGAGCGCGTGAGCGGCGTCCACGGCGCCGCGGACCTGGATGCCGCGGGCGTGAAGTGTGTTGGCGCAGGCGATGGTAACGAAGCTCGTGGCCAGGACGAAGGGGAGGAACATGGAGACGCCCAGGTCGAAGCTCTTGAGGTGGAGGTGGTCTCTTCCCCAGCCGCGCGCCAGGAGTGTATAGGGAAAGAGGAAGGTCATGTTGACGCCGACGGCGGCGCCCAGTTGACCAAGGACGATAGCGACTCCTTCCTTCGAGCCGGGTATATGGAATTCAAAGAACCCTTTGAAAAGCGCCCCGAAATCGACACCTGTCTTGACGACGACCAGGAAAAAAGCCCCGATCATGAAGAAAAGCATATATTTCAGGCTGCGCTCAAAGGTCCGCAGCGCCCGCCGGCTTCCCCGGCCGTAGTTCCAGCAGACGGCCGTCGAGGCGACGAAAAGGACAAGGACGATAAGAAGGCGGGGAACGGAGAGGCCGGCGACGGAGAGGATGTCTCGGACAACCGCCGTCCCGAGCGCATACTGGGGAAACTGCCAGACGATCGAGGCCAGCAGGACGTTGAATCCCCAGAATAATGCCAGGGCGGGATGGAGGCGTTTCCAGAAGACGTCATAAGGGCGGGCCTGAGTCAGAAGGGTCTGCCGGCCGATCGAAGCGAAGACGGCGACTCCCAGGAGCATGGCCAGAGGACTGACCCAGAGAAGCTTATACCCGAAGGCTGCGCCGGCCAGGATGGTCGAACCGGCCGACCCAGCCCCCAGGGTGATGGCGCTCTGGAGCCAGCCCGGACCGGTCAGTTTCCAGTAGCCTCTCCAGCGGCTGAGGAGATGAGGGCGGCTGTTGACCTCCTGAAGATAAGTGCGCTCGGCCTCCAACGATCGGCTGTCGCGCTCCTTGACAAGTGGAAATCCACGCCGCAGCTCCTGGTCGCTAATTTGGGTCACCGGTTCAAGCCGTCAGCGCTTTTTTGAGATGGCCTACTTAATGTAGCCCAAACTCCGCAGGATTTCCAGCGTCTCCGCATCCAATTCCTGTTTGCCCCACTCTTTTCCAGGTTTCTTGCCCTCGTCGATCAGGAAGCGGATTTGGTTGAAAAGAATCCTGATCCGGCCGTCCGACAGCTCCAAACTGTCCTGCTCTTTGGGATCGCGGCGCAAGTTGAAGTATAATTGGCTAACCGTTCCGTTATTTTTGTCTTCCCTGAACATATAGCAATAATTGAGTGTCCGAAGGGATCTGATCCAGGGGGAATCTTCCGGGATACGCTCGCTGAAGGCCGGCCCGAACTTTGAGCTCGGCTTCCCCTTTCTTATAAGGGAAAGAAGGGACCGGCCCTGGATGGCGTTCGGCGGCTTGACGCTGGCTAACTCCAGAACCGTGGGATAGATATCGATGGATTGAACCAGATCGGTGATGGCTCCTTCCGCAGGAAGCATATGGGGGGAATGAATGATCAGGGGAACAGACACCAGTTCATGAAAAAGGGTATGGCTGTGAACGCCGTATTTGCCGTGTTCTCCGAATTCCTCGCCGTGGTCGAAGGTGAAAATAATAATGGCGCCCTTTCCTGTTTCATCCTCCCTCTTTTGGAGGCAGGTGAAAAGCTCGTCCAGTTGGTCGTCCATTTCCCGGATGTCGCCGTCATAAAGGGAGATCAGGTGATCCAGATCCGCTCGGCTGGCCTTGAGCTCACCGTCGTTGATGGCCGTAATCGTGGAGAAGCTACCGTCTAGCGTTCCCGTATACCCCGGGTCGAACATGGTGTCGTAGGGAGGAAGCGGCCGGAAGGGGGGATGAGGCTTGTAGGTGTGGAAGAAGATAAAAGCCGGGCCTTCCTGGTTATTCTCCAGAAATTCTATGGTTCCCGCGACTTTTTTTCTGACGTCGTCCTCCGCGGAAGTGAATTCCATGTAAGACTCAAATCCCTCGGCAAAACCATAGTTAGAGCTGACTTGGCCTCCACCCGTCATGGCCCAGGTCCTGTATCCGCTATTATAAAGGGCTTCGGCCAGGGTGAGGACTGAAGAATCCAGACGATCCGTATCGATTTTGTTGACCTTGTGGAAGGATGGATACAAGGAGGTCAACATAGACATGTGGGAGGAGACGGTGTAGGGGGCTTGTGAGATGGCTTGCTCGAGGCGACAGGACCGGGCCGCCAGCCGGGCGATCGCCGGAGTTGTTTCCCGGGGATAGCCATAGCAGCCCAGATGGTCTGCCCTCAAGGTATCAGCAGAAATCAGAATGATGTCCGGGCCGTGAGAAATGGCGTCCTTGGCAGCCAGCACCGGATTCGCCCAGGCTGCAGCCTGAGCGGCCAGCAAAGGGGCGGAGGCGCTGGCCTTGAACTCCAATCTTATGGATTTTTCCCTATAAGATGAGAGATCGGCCTGACCTTTCAGCCAACGCCTGGCTTGGGGTGTCTTCCGGGGATTGAAAGTCGTCTCGTAGACCGTCTCGCTTTTTCCCGTTTTCAGGTCTTCGGCCAGAACGGTAAAGCTGATCTTTTCATCTCGATCACTCCATCCCTCACCGATCACGGTGAATTCGAAACGAAGGACATACTCCCGCTTCAGTCGCACGGAGAGCTGCAGAGTTGTGCGGGGCGACGCGAGAACGACATTCCTTGTCTGCCGCCCGAGGGGTGAGCCGTTTCCGGGGTTCTTGGTGAACTTCAGCTTGAGAGGATGAACGGGGCTTCCTTTGACAAAATCTCGGTTGATACTCTCCCGGAAAATGTCTTCTTCGAAAACTCCGGGCGCTTTGTCCTTGCTTATATCTGCTGTTGAAGTCTGTGCCAACGGCGTTTGAGCAATGATAACTGCGGGAAAACATCCAGCAAACGAACCAAGTCCCCTTTCAGCGCAAGGGGATGTGAACCGCGGGAACAGGAGAAGAAGGCCAAGGAGCCGGCAAAAAGGATAAGGCCCGATCTCAATAATCGGATCATGAGGCGAGATTTCTTTGGAGGATGGAGGAGAAAAATCGGTTTCAGAGGGGCGCGGTCGGCGGGCTTATTTTCGTTGCCAAAATCCTGCCCGGCCATCTTGGGGAAGCATAGGCCCCGGGCCAAGGGATATCAAGGACAGCTTTAGAACGAGGCCATCTGGAATTTTGGAAACCTTCTCTCGCAATCTATTCTTATATTTGGTGAATTCCCCGCTAAACTCGGCAGGTCCTAGCGCCGGCTCAGACGTAGAATTCCCTTCTGTCTGTCGATTTCGTAACGGAATTGATCGAGGAAGTTGAGCCCGAGCAATCCGCAATCGGGATAGAATGACAGGTCGACGATCACCGCTTTGACATCTTTAACGTTCCAGCCATTCAGGCTGATGGATTCAAGAGTCACCTCATAGGCGAGGCCTGTCCCGCCGACCCCACTGACCAGATTGACGGCCGTCCGGTCATCGATCCTGATACCCAGGGGCTCCATGGCAGACATGGGGATCGTGCACATCTGGGCTCCCGTGTCGACGATGAATTTCAGCCGGTAGCGGCCGTTGATGTCGGCATAAACAGGAATATGCTCTTCCCCGGGGTTGAAGCGGACGGTCAGGCCCTCGCTTTCTTCCCTTTTTGCTTTGGCCTCATTTTCCAGCTGCGAAACCCGGTCCTTCAAGAGGGGGGGATAACTCCGGGCTTGCAGGAGTTCTTGGGCCCGGCTATAGTCTTCCTCGGCTATCGCCGCTTCCACACCCAAGAGCTGGATCTCCGGGTCGTCGGGGAAAGCTTTTTTGGCCGCCTCAAAGGCCGACATGGCGCTGAAATAGCCGCCCTTGGAGATGATTTCTCTCAGCCAATCCTTGTACAACTGGGCATGGAACGGCTCGAGCCCGCTCAGGCTCTGCCCCCGGGCGGCGAAATAGTCCCTCTTGAAAGTTTCCAGATATTGGATTCCGCGGTTGTGGTCCTTGGATTCGACTATGGCCAGGACAGCGTCCTGGACGAGGAGCGGATCCGAGCTTGCCAGAAGAACCTGGGAATCCAGAAGGCGAAGCACCTCCTCCCCCCGTCCTTCCCGAGTGAGAGCCGTGGCGAGATCGTGCATCTCGGCGATAACATTTTCTCTCCGGAGTGGAGGGGGGATGTCTCCGGCGGACAGAATCCGGGGCCTGAGAAATCCTTGGGCGAATATCTCGAGCCTTTCCAGCGCTGGCCGCGTTCCTTTGATGGACCAGGCGCGGCTGAAATCGGCTTCCCGGCTGGCGGAAACTGAAACGGCGATCTGATTGATATCGATGCTAGGCTCAAGACCGCCTCCCGCAGGGCCGGACCATAGGTACCCCCTGTCGAGTCCGTTGCCGAACGTCCAGCCGACGATTCCGTCATCTTGGACCAGGACCCCGGGATATTTCAGCTCCTCGGGAAGAGGAAAACCGATGAGCGATCCCCTCCTTTCTCTCTCGACGATATTCACTTGGACTCCCGGGCGACTCGGGCCGAGCGGCTGCCAGGAAATGGGCTCCATCGGCTTCCAAGCCGAAAGCTCCGGCGGGCTTTGGCCGGAACCTGTCTCGACACGCCACAACGCCACGGGATCTCCGGCGGACCAGATTCCCCGTTCGATCCGGACCTCCGCGGAACCGCCACCCTGGAAGAAGATCGAACTCCCCCCGAGAAGCGCCGCAACAGGCAGAGCGAACCAGCCGTCTTCAAGCATGGCTACGCTCCAGTGAGAAATTTCCCTGTCTGAAGCACTGTAAACGGTGGCCTCGCCCGCCGCAATAGATCTCGGGCCGGTCTCAAGAGGGGCGGGGGGAGACGCGGCTTCTCCCAATGATTCTATATCCTTGGTTTGACTCAGATTCGGTGATCTGAGAAAGAGGAAGTAGAGGAGGCTGAGGAGTATCAAAAGAACCGCCGCCCCCGCCACCATCGGAAGCCAGGGGATCCGGGGCCTCTTCGGCTTCGGTCTCCGCAACAAGGGTGCTCCGCATCCGGAGCAATACACCGAGGAGTCGGGGTTGCTGGTTTGGCACTTCCGACAGATCATCGAGTGCCCCTCTGACATCACCTAAGGATCCTTAAACCGGCTTCATTCTATATCAAAGTTCCGGCAAGCTCAAATTTTCCGCCTTGGGAACGGACATCCGGCCGTTGCTCATATGCCGACAATTTGTGTCATCCCGGAGAAAGTAGGGACAGCATATCATGTCCCCTTTTCGCTTGTTGGCTGGCAGCCCGCCGGGGACCGCTGTCATCCCAAAACAGTTTACAATTTGGACGAAAGAAAAGAAAATAAGGGATAGCCGGAGACAGGAAATGCGGTCCAACCGAAGAAAGTATCTTTTCAGGTCAATAATCATAACGTGCCTTTTATTCATGACGCTGTCGGCCGGCGCAGTTCAGGAATTCCCCACGGGCCAAATCATTGGAAAGGTCATTTGTGTCAAGGACAATGAGTCAAGCTACGCCCTTTATATCCCCTCTGCTTACTCCACCGAAAAAGAATGGCCGGTGATCGTCTGCTTCGACCCTAGAGCCCAGGGCCGGCGGCCGGTCGAACTGCTCCGGAGCGCGGCCGAATCCTACGGCTATATCGTCGCCGGGTCTTTGGATTCGAAGAACGGTCCCTTGGAGCCGTCCCAAAAGGCCGCCAAAGCCGTCTGGACGGATATCCGGGAGCGTTTTTCTATCGACCCGCAAAGAGTCTATGCAGTGGGCTTCTCGGGCGGAGCGGAGGTCGCCGTGCTGTTTCCTTACTTTGTCGAGACCAGGGTAGCAGGAATCATCTCATGTGGAGCGGGGCTTCCCTCCCGGCACGAGCCGCAATGGGTCAAGCCGGCGGCTTACTGCGGGATCATCGGCAGCCTCGATTTCCGGTACTGGGACATGGCCCGGCTGGAGGAGGCTTTTGCTAAAGCCGAAGTGACCCACCACATCATCTACTTCGACGGCTGGCATCAGTGGCCGTCAGGCGAGCTGCTGGGCGAGGCCGTCGAGTGGCTGGAGCTCATCGCCATGAAGAGCGGACTGAAGGCCAGAAAGACCCCGTTTATCGAAGCCGAATACCACAAAAGGCTGATCAAGGCCCAGACCCTGGAAGCAGAAGGCCGTTTGGTTCTCAGCGTCCTTGAACTCGAAGGTATCCTCTCCGACTTCAAGGATTTGCTGGACGTGCCTGGGGCGCAAGAAAAAATAGCGGGGATCAAAGGCCGGCCGGAGTACCAGAAGATGGAGAGAGAAAAGCGCGCGGCCGAGGAAAAGGAGCTCGTCCTCCAGCCGCGGACTCTTCAGGTCTTCGCCAACTTCGATCAACTCGTTTCCAGTCAAGCAACCGTCCGGTTCAAGGACATTGACCGGGCGCTGGGCGTTGATGCGCTGCTCGCCGATTCCAGCCAGAAGAAGGACGTTTTCCAGAGCGAAATGGCCAAGCGGATTTTGTCCCAGGTCGCCATTCTAGCCGACCAGCGCGGATTTAAGGCCCGGGAAGCCGGCAACTTCCCACTGGCAGTTTTGTGCTTCGAGCTGGCCGTGAAGTCGAGCACCGGACATCCGATGAATCCGGGTGAATACTACAACCTCGCCGCTGCCTACGTCCTTTGGGGCAAGACGAAGGACGCCCTGAAATACCTCGGTCTAGCGGTGGAAAAGGGATTCGACGACCTCGAGTTCCTCGAGAATGATAGAGACTTCGATGCCCTCCGCGGCACTGAAGGATACCAAGGTCTCGTCAACCGTCTCAAGTCGATAACGGAATCGATGTGATCCGTTCCTCGCCTTAATGGCCTCGAAAAGCCATGGCGGCAATCTTGGGGAAAAGGTCGGTGTTTGACAAGTCATTTTGTGTTTGATAGTTTGTTTTTCAAAATATAGAATGGTTGAAAAAACAGAAATTGAACAAAAATAATGGAGGTGAGGAGAATGACGGACAAATCGGACAAATATGAATGCGACCATTGCGGTTTTGCCTCTGAGGGCAAATTCAGCGGCGATATCTGCCCCCAATGCGGTCTCACGTATTGGAAATGCAGTCATTGCGGATTCCTCATGACCGCCGCTATGCCGCCGGAGAATTGCCCCGAGTGCAAGGAGAAATGCGATTTCCTGAATGTGACCTGTTATACACCGGACTGCGGTGGGCCCGGAAAGATTGACCCGCGCTTATAGCCTTTAGCCACTCGTCATTTTCGACAACGACAGGAGGATAGGATGGATGTCCTTTCCCTCAGCCGACTGCAGTTCGCGCTGACCGCCATGTTTCATTTCATCTTCGTGCCGCTCACCCTCGGCCTTTCTCTCCTGGTCGCCTTCATGGAGACGCGCTACCTGGCGACCAACGACACCATGTACCTCAAGATGGCCAAGTTCTGGGGCCGGCTTTTCCTGATCAATTTCGGCCTCGGGGTGGTCACCGGAATCACCATGGAGTTCCAGTTCGGGATGAACTGGGCCGAATATTCCCGATATGTTGGCGACATCTTTGGAGCCCCGCTGGCCATCGAAGCCACGGCAGCGTTTTTCCTGGAGTCGACCTTCATCGGGCTCTGGGTCTTCGGCTGGAACAAGGTTTCCAAGAAAGTCCACGTCCTGGCGATCTGGCTGGTCGCCATCGCCACTAACCTGTCCGCCCTCTGGATCTTGCTGGCCAACGGCTGGATGCAGAGACCGGTAGGCTATGTGCTGAGAAACGGCCGGGCCGAGATGACCGATTTCGGGGCTCTGGTCGGCAATGCGTTCGGCTGGGTGACCTTCGCCCACACCGTCCTCTCCGGATACGTTCTGACCGCCTTCTTTGTAATGGGTGTTTCGGCCTATCACCTTTTGCGCAAGAATGAAAGGCCGCTCTTCCGTTCGTCCTTCCGGATGGCCGCGATCTTCGGGCTGGTGAGCTCTGTTCTCGTCGCCGCCAGCGGGGATACGAGCGCTGTCCAAGTGGCCGAGTACCAACCGGCCAAACTGGCGGCCATGGAGTCTTTCTGGGAGACGCGCTCGGGGGCTCCCTTCACTCTTTTTATCTGGCCGGACTCCAGGAACGAAAGGAACGCCCTTGAGTTTTTGCCCATCCCGGGCGGGCTCAGCCTGATGGCCCACCATCGCACCGGCGCCGAGGTCACAGGGCTCAAGGGCTTTCCCCGAGATGAACGCCCGCCCGTCCTGGTCACCTTTCTCAGCTTCCGGATCATGGTCGGACTCGGGCTGCTTTTCATTCTGTTGGCCTTCGTCGGACTGTGGAAATCCGTCCGGGGCAGACTCGAAACGAGCCCCCGTTTCCTCAAGATCATGCTGTACAGCATCCCGTTGTCCTATATGGCCATCCAGCTCGGCTGGCTGGTCACGGAAATGGGCAGGCAGCCCTGGATCGTCTACGGGCTGATGAAAACATCGGCCGGTGTCTCCTCATCCCTGCGTCCGTCCCAGGTGGTTGTCTCTCTTATCGGCTTCACCGTTGTCTATGGCTTTCTAGCCGTGGTCGATGTCTTCCTGCTCGCCAAATACAGCCGCTGGGGACCTGATGATAATCTCACCGGCATTCTGAAGTCGTCCCCGGGAAGGGAGGCGTGACATGGCTTTCCAGGTCACCTGGTTCATTCTCTGGGGAGTCCTCTGGGCGGTTTACTTCATGCTCGATGGATTCGACTTCGGAGTCGGGATCATCT
>CAYOZW010000081.1:0-12740 GCA_964408495.1 uncultured Eubacteriales bacterium | reverse complement strand
GGACCTGGATATCGATTCCCTTCACCCGAGCGAGCTTGATGGACCATCTCATGGCTCAACCTCCTGGAAAGCGAGTCCCCGGAATCTCTCTTTTCTTGTTGGAATCCAACATCGGTCATTATAGGGACCTAAATTCCGGCGTTCAAGGCCGTTTTTGCATTGATTCAAGATGCCGGCCTGGATTAAAATCCCGATGAAACGATCCGGGAGGTGAATCATGTCCAAAAAAAGCTCTATTCTCAGGTTCTCTGCCGCCCTCTTCGCTGTCATGGCGCTGGCGGCGTTTGCGGTGCATTGCGCTAAAAATTCCACCTCGGTCTACGGACCGCTCCGAGAATATATCGACATGATTAAAGTCGTGAACGCCCATGAGCACCAGAGATGGTTCTCCGAATACGAAGGGCACGCTTATAATTTTTACACGCTTCTGGCCCACACCTATCTTCAGGCCGACCTGGTCTCCGCGGGCGCGCCCGGCCTCAAAACCGAGACCATCAACCAGGGCGACCTGGACGCGCTCTGGAAGACCTACGGGCCCTATCTCGATTTCTCCCGCAATACGAGCTACTACAGCCACTTCCTCGCCGGGTTCAGGCTGCTCTACGGATTTGAGGACCCCTATTTCACCGAGGAAAACGTCCGGATCCTTTCCGAGAAGATCGCCGAAAACTACAGCCGGCGGGAGGAATGGTACGAAAAAGCCTTCCACCAAGCCGGTTTCGAGACCATGTTCGTCGACCAGTACTGGGACCCCTTCAACACGGAGCTCGATGGTCGTTTCTTTACCCTGGTTTTCAACATCAACCCGTTGGTCTACTCGATCGCCTCTCGTGAACAGCTCATCGTGCCAGACGCCCCCCTCCAGACGAACATCTATAAGCTGGCCGAGAAAGAAGGGAATCCCATCAAATCCCTGGACGATTACCTCGCCGCCGCCGAGAGGCTCTTTCAGAAATTCCAGAAAAAAAATGTCGTCTGCTTGAAGAATTCGATGGCCTACGGCCGCTCCCTGGATTATGCCGAGGTTTCATCCGAGGACGCCAATAAGCTGTTCTCCCGGCCCTCCGGCTCCCTCTCTGCGGCCGAAAGAAAAGCGCTCCAGGATTTCATGTTCCACTGGATCGTTAAAAAATCCCTTGCCCTGGAACTGCCCATCCAGATCCACACGGGATACCTGGCCGGGAACGGCAACGTCCTGGAGAACGGCCGCCCGGTGAAACTCAACAACCTTTTCCTCAAATACCCTCAGGCCAGGTTCGTCCTTTTCCATGGGGGCTATCCCTGGACGGGAGAATATGCGGCGCTGGGGAAGATGTTTCCGAACGTCTATCTCGACCTCGTCTGGCTGCCCCAGATATCGCGGGAGGCGGCGGTCAGGGGGTTGGATGAGATGCTCGACACCGTTCCTTACAACAAGTTTTTTTGGGGAGGCGATTGCCACTTCATCGAGGAATCAGCCGGCTCGCTCGCCTTCGGCAAGGATGTCGTGGCACAGGTTCTGGCCATGAGGGTTGAGAGAGGATTGATGACCGAAGATTTTGCCCGTGAAGTAGCCCGGGGCATCTTCCGCGACAACGCCATCCGCTTCTTCAAGCTTAAAGTCCCGTCATGAAAAGGGTGGACCGCAGTTCAGCCGAAATCCGCCACCCTTCTTTTATTCAAAATCCCGGAATAGGAGCGGAAAGCGGTCTCAAGGGGAACCGCTATTTCAAGCAGCGGGGCCTGTCCATCTCGGGACACGGGCTGTTCGTTCCCGGATATGGAAGCTTGTGCCTCTGCAGCAGAGAGGATCTCTTCGAGCACCAGCATTTATCGATTCCCCACAACCCTTTAGGTTGAATAAGCGTATAAATCAATAAGGCGTTCTTATGGATCATTGCGCTCCATTCCCCAGACAAGGGAGGCTATCGTGCTAAGAAACTATATTAAAGTTGTCCTCCGGAGCATCCGCCGGCAGGCCGGGTATTCTTTCATCAACATCGCGGGCCTGGCCATCGGAATGGCCTGCTGCCTGCTGATCACCCTGTGGGTTTTCGATGAACTGAGCTTTGACCGGTTCCATGAAAACGCCCCCCAGCTTTACCGGGTGGAGGAGAATCAGTTCTACTCCGGACGCGTTTATCATGTCACGGTCACTCCCTATCCCTTAGCCCCTGTGCTCAAGGAAGAAATCCCGGAAATCGTCGAGGCGACGCGGCGCGTCTATAGCGGCGGGCAGCTCTTCCGCTACGGAGACAAATCCTTTTACGAGGACATGGTCTGGGCCGTCGATCCTTCTTTCCTCAAAATGTTCTCATTCCCGCTGATCAAGGGTGATCCTTCAGCCGCCCTCTCCGATCCTTCGTCGGTCGTCCTTACCGAAGAGACGGCCAGAAAATATTTTGGGGACGATGAACCTCTGGGCAAAGTGATCTCCGTCAACAATGAGCTGGAACTCAAGGTCACGGGAATCGCCAAGAACGTTCCCCTCAACTCGACCCTCCGCTTCGATATGCTCTTTCCCTACGAACTCTTGAAATCGCGAGGACGGACCAACGAGGAGTTTGGGTCCAATTCCATCGGGACGTACGTTCAGCTTCAACCGGACGCCTCTCTTCCGGCGGTCAACGAAAAGATCCGAGGTTTCATAAAGAAAAGGGTCGAGGGCAGCGTCACCGAACTCGAGCTCTTTCCTTACACGAAGATCCATCTGTTCCAGTATTTCGGGTATGATAAGAGTTCGGTCGGCATCCGGTATGTCTATGTTTTCTCCATCATCGCCGCCTTCGTCCTCCTCATCGCCTGCATCAACTTCATGAACCTGGCCACGGCGCGCTCGGCCGGCCGGGCCCAGGAGGTCGGTTTAAGGAAAGTGGTCGGGGCTTCAAAGAAACATCTTCTCGTCCGCTTCTACAGCGAATCCATGATCTACGCCTTGCTGTCGCTCTTCCTGGCGCTCCTTATGGTCCGTCTCATCCTGCCCTGGTTCAACGCCTTGACGGGCAAGGGGATTTCCTTCAAATTCTTGGGTCACGGCCAGATTCTTTGGGGGATCGCGGGCATCACCTTGTTAACGGCCCTTCTGGCCGGCAGCTACCCTGCCATTTTTCTCTCCTCTTTCCAACCCGTCAGAGTCCTCAAGGGCAGCCTGAAGGCGGGGGCCGGCAGCGCGCTCTTCCGGAGGGTCCTGGTCGTCACCCAGTTCGCCCTCTCCATCTTCCTGATCATCGGCACCGTGGTTGTCTTCCGCCAGATGCAGTATATGAGGACGGCATCGATGGGATTCGACAAGGACCAGATCATGACCATGCGTTTGAGGGGCAACACGGCCTCCTCCTACGAGGCTTTCCGGAACGAGTTGAGGAAGGACTCCCGTGTCCTGGGTGTCACGGCGGCGACTCATCTTCCCTCGGCCATCGGCAGCAATTCCTCGGGAGCAGACTGGAAGGGAAAAGACCCCGAGCAGAAGATCCTGATCGGGTTGAGCGGCGTGGATTACGATTATATCGATGTCCTCAAGATCGAGCTTCTCGAAGGAAGAAACTTTTCCCGGGAGTTCGAATCGGATAAAACCCAGGCCTTCCTGGTCAACGAAGAGGTCCGGAAGCTCATGGGGAAGCCGGCCGTGGCCGGGGAGGAATTCAGCTTTGTCGGCCGGAAGGGCCGGATCGTCGGCGTCATGAAGAATTATCATTTCGAAAGTCTCCAGGCCAAGATCGAGCCCCTGGCCATATTTCTCTTAGAGCCTTCCGGATTAGAGGGCCACGGCTTCAATTACGCTCTGATCCGGATCTCTCCGGCCGACCTCCCGGGCGCGGTCAATTTCATCCGGGACACCTGGAATCACGTCCTCTCCGGTTTCCCCTTCGAGTTCTTATTCCTGGATGAGCAGATCGACGAAATGTACAGGACGGAGGAAAGGGCGGGTCAACTCCTCCGGACCTTTGCCGTCCTGGCCATCTTCATCGCCTGCCTGGGGCTTTTCGGCCTGGCCTCGTTCATGGCCGAGCGCCGGACCCGGGAGATCGGGATCCGGAAGGTTTTGGGCGCTTCAGTCCCCCAGATCACGATCCTTCTCTGCCGGGAGTTCTTCCTCCTCGTCCTCCTGGCCAATGTTCTGGTCTGGCCGCTGACCTATTGGGTGCTGAGGAGCTGGCTGAAAAATTATGCTTACCGGATCCCCCTGAGTCCGCTCGTCTTTGTGTTCGCCCTCGCGGCGGCATTGATTATTACGCTCATAACGGTCAGCTTTCAGGCTGTCCGGGCGGCCGTCGCCAACCCCGCCGAGGCGCTCAAGTACGAGTAAAAGCCGCCTGATCTGTCCGGCCTAACGCCGGCGGCGAATGCGATGTCGCAGCCGGCTTGGAAAGAAGGATGTTTTATATTTATATTTCGGGGCTTTGAATAGGATCAGATAGTTAGGCTGGTCCCAAGTCCACGGGCCTGCGCTTTCTGGAGAGCGAGCACGGCGATCGTCGTGTCTTGCACGCCCACGCCTGTCAAGTCGCAAACGGTAATTTCATCGTCGCTTTTCCGGCCGCGTTTGCGCCCTCCTGTCAGATCACCCAATTCGGTGATTTCGGCCTCCTGACTGATCATGCCTGCAGTCAACGCATGATGGAGCTCGCCGAGGCGGAAGCACTGCTTCTTGCTGTCGCAGGCCAGCCGGTCCGCCCGGCCGATAACATTGGGAAAGAGTTCCTGCTTGTGCTCTGAGTCCGCGCCCATGGCCGTGATGTGCAGGCCGGGATGAAGCCATTCCGCCCGGAGGTAGGGCTCGCGGGACGGAGTCGTCGTGACGATAAACCCGCTCTGCTGCACGACCTCCTCGGGGCTGGCGGTCTTGACGACTTCGACACCCAGCTCCCCGCTCATCTCACTGACATAGCGGTCGACTCCATCGGAGTCGATTCCGAAGACAAGGAGGCGCTTGAAAGGCCGCATCATCCGCAGGCCCCGGATCTGGTAACGGGCCTGCATGCCCGAGCCGATAACACCGGCTGTTTCCACCGCTGAGGGGGCCAGGTGTTTGGCGGCGATCGCTCCGGCGATGCCTGTCCGGAGGTCGGTCAGGTAGCCGTTGTCTAGCAAAACGGCCTCGAGGAACCCGGTCTGGGCGCTCATCACGACCATCATTCCGCTGCCGTAGGGCAGTCCGCTGGCCGGATTGTCCAGGAATCCCGAGGCCACCTTGATGGCGAAGCTGTCCAGTCCTTCGATGTAGGCGGTCTTGACGTCCACCTCTCCGTGCCGAGATTTCACGTCCACACGGATGATCGGCGGCAGGCTGACCTTGCCTTCAGCCAAGCGGGTGAAACCCAGAGCCACTGCGTCGACGGCTTCCTGGTTCATGCCCACACATTCCCGGATTTCCGCTTCCTTGAGGATTTTAACGTCCATTATTTGTCCTGACGGAACTGGATTGGATTTGCCAAAGGTCCACGAAAATGACTATAGCTCAAGTCTATGCTCTCTGCAACACTTTCGGCACAGCCTTAAGCAGCTCTTTTTCCCTGCCTCCAGTGGGCAGAGGAAGCCGCCCCCCACAAAAATCATGAATTTGGAACCGCTTCCGATACAGCCCGGCTGCCATCCTTACGGTGTCCGTTTCCGGTCAGTCCATGTCACAATAACGGACGCTCTGCCGATCATATCTCTCCCCCCAGCCAGCAAATTCCTCCGGCTGGGCATCTTGGCACGCTCTTTGCTTAAGCTATCGGGGAAGGCTGCAGACAATGAAGATCGTTTGGTGGATTTTGGCTGTCCTTCTGGGTCTCCTTTTCTTAGTCTTTGGCTGAGAGTGCAGAATTTCAGAAAGGAGCGGCCAAGATTTTTTTTGATGTCGAGGTAACCAAATCCTCCTAGAATGCGTCTTATATATATAGAGAGGTCCATTTTATCCGAGAGAGGCGTCTATGTGCTTGAGAGAAATCCTGGAAAAACTGGCTAGCAACGGAAACAATGTTCTGCTCTGTGACGGCGACAACAGGGATTGGGAAGCCGGAGCTCTCTTGGGTGAGCTTTCGGGGCCGATGTTGAAAAAGCAAGCCTATCTCCAGCCCGGCCTCTACATCGCCGAGATCAACGACGCCGGGTACCTCGGTCATATCCTCTATCGGGTGAAAGCCCGGCCCTGACCCCGTCAATCCTCCGCGTCCACCCTCGCTCAAATCGGCGGCCCAGCCCATTCTGAATTCTTTTTCTCGCTGAATTGGCATACTTTTTGCTCTAGAATAGGCGATGGACAAGAAAAGACATCATCTTCGGGAGAGTGGAGCCGTATGATGAGGCGGATTATTGTATCGACCTACCGGAACTTCAGGAGGAGGCCCGTCACCAGCCTGATCAACGTTTTCGGGCTGGCGCTGAGCCTGGCGTTCGTGATCATCCTGTCGGCCTATTGTTACAGCGAGCTGACCGCCGACTCTCATCAGGAAAACGCCGATCGCGTCTTTTTGTTGGCCAACGAGAAGGAGTTGGCCACGACCAACTACGCGGCCATCACACCCGGGATACTCAAGGAGCAGTTGGACCTGCAGGTCCCGGCGGTCCGGGCCTCGGTGCGTGTGGCGCACGCCTTTAAACCGCCGGTTTTTGATGCCGAAAACCGCGGACCGTTGTCCTCGGAGCTCGTTTTCGCAGACGCATCGTTCTTCGAGTTGTTCACCTATCGGCCGATCTCCGGCCGCCTTGAAGACGCCCTGACGAACCCCCGGTCGCTGGTCCTGACGAAATCAGAGGCCATCCGGCTTTTCGGTACGTTGGAGGCCGTCGGCAAAACGGTCAAAGTGAACAATGAGCACTGGCTGACCGTGACAGCGGTCGTTGCCGAACCCGAACGAAAGTCCTGCCTTTCGGTCAAAGCCGTGGCCCCGGTGGCCCTCATGCCCACTTTCCAGCAGAACAGCGGTGATTTCACGAATTGGCAGCAAAGAAATTTCCTGACCTTCGTGCTCCTGGAAAAAGGCGCAGGGGTCGCGGAGACCGCGGCTACGCTGACCGATATTTTTCCGCCTGAAGTGAAAAAGTGGTGGAAAATCACCCTCGTTCCTCTGAGAGACATCTACTTGTCCAAAGCCGGCCATAATCCCTGGCTCAGTTACGTCCGGACGGGAGATAAACAGAGAGTCATGATTCTCCTGACGGTGGCTTTCCTGATCCTGGTCATTGCCGTCATCAACTTCATCAATATTTCGTCATCCCACTGGCTGGAGAGGACCAAGCAGATGGGGGTGCAGAAGGTGATCGGGGCCAGCCGGTTTCGCATCTTCGGGAATATCGTTTCCGAAGCGTGCCTCATCTTTCTCTTGTCCTTGGCGCTTGCCGTGGCCATCGCCTATACAGCCAGCCCCGGCATTAACAACTATACAGGGATAGGGTTCGCCCGGGGAATGTTGTTCTCCCCGCTGTTTCTCGCCCTGTCGATTCTCAGCGCCGTTGTTCTCAGTATCGCTTCCAGTTTTTTCCCCGCCCTGAGGATTTCCCGGTCCCATCCGGTCGACAATCTCAAGAGAACGGTCGCCGCCCAGGCCGGCCGGTCGACCTTCCGGGGAACGCTCGTTATCTTCCAGTTCTCAACGGCCATCATGCTCATCGCCTTCACCCTGCTGGTCCAAAAGCAGGTCCGGTTCGCCTGCCGGGACGTGGGGTTCGAGAAGGAGAATATCGTCGGCATCAAGATGACCGACGAGCTCCGGGAGAAGAGTGACGTGCTCAGGAGTCGGCTTCTGGAACTGCCGGCGGTGGAAAAGGTTTCGTTTTCGCAGTTTTTCCCGGGTATTCCCGGTTTCAACGTTTGGGGGACCGATCTTCTCCTCAATGGAGAGAAAAAAAGGGCCGACTTCAACACCCTGGACACCGAAGCCGGTTTTCTGGATATGCTCGGGATAAAACTGATCAAGGGCCGCCCTTTTTCCGGCGACCGTGAATCAGAAAGAGGAAAAGTCGTGGTCAACGAAACCTTCTTGGTTGAAAACGGGATAGCGGACCCGATCGGAGCTACCTTCAGCAACCCGAGGCGGCAATACGAGATCATCGGCGTTGTTAAGGACTTCCACTTCAAGCCGATGAACGAACCCATCACTCCCCTGGCCATTGTCTGTTCCCGTGCAGAGGATATGGCTTGGTTTTTCCCGATGCATGGGCTCATCCGAATCCAGGCCGACAATTTTGAGGCCCTGCATGGTGTCATCACAAAAATCCGGGGACTATGCGCCGAGCTTTCTCCGGCTTTTCCCGTTGAGATCCGGTTTCTGGATAGCGCCGTAGAGGATATGTATCAGAGCGAAGTGCGGTTCCGGCGCACTTTTTCCCTTTTTGCGGGCTGCGCCATTTTGTTGTGCTGCCTCGGCATACTGGCATTATCCCTTTTTGCCTGTCAGCGCCGGGTCAAAGAGATCGGCATCCGCAAAGTCTATGGGGCGAGCGTCAACGACGTTATGATTATGCTCAACCGCGATTTCTTAAAATGGGTCGGCGTCGCCTTTGTCATTGCCTGCCCTTTATCCTGGTACGGGATGAGCCGCTGGCTCGAAAACTACGCCTATCGAACGGCCGTCAGCTGGTGGATTTTTGCCCTGGCCGGCGTTGTGGCGTCGGGCATAGCCATACTCACGGTCAGTTGGCAGACGTGGCGGGTCGCGAACAGGAATCCGATCGAGGCCTTGCGATACGAATGAACAGACGGTTCGGGAGAATCAGAACCTCAAAGTGAAAACCGTTTCCTCTCCCGGCCGGGAGTGGACGCTGATCGAGCCCCGGTGGAGGTGCATGACCTGCCGGGAAAAGCTGAGGCCGATCCCAGCCCCCCCGTCCTTAGTCGAGAAAAACGGGATGAAGATCTTGTCGATGTTCTCGGCGGAGATGCCGGGGCCGTTGTCCCTGACCTCGATCAAGGTTCTGGCCTGGCCGTCCTGAAAGGCGGCCAGCGAGATCATCGCTCCATCACGCCCTGCGACCGCCTGGGCCGCATTCAGCAGGAGGTTGATCAACACCTGTTCGATGAGCGCCGGGTCGGTGAAGAGCTTGAGGTCCTCCGGCTCGACGGAGGAACGGAAATCCCGGACCCTTTCTCCGAGCTGGGGAGCCATGAGTTTCTCGACTCTCTGGAACAGCTCTCCGATCGGAAACGTTTCCGGGTGGGGCTGGGGGATCAAGGTCAGGTTCCGGTAGGCATCGACGAACTGGAGCAGTCCCTGGCTCCTTTTCTGGATGGTCTGGGCGGCATGATGGATGTCCGAAAGGGCTTCCCGCCGGCCCGTTTCCTCTGCTTCCGCCGGGAGATCCAGGCGGGTGCTCTCCTCGAGCAGGTCGTCGATGGTGGAAGCGAGCGAGGCGATGGGCGTGATGGAGTTCATGATCTCGTGGGTGAGGACGCGGATAAGCTTCTGCCAGGATTCGATCTCTTTCTCCTCCAGTTCGCTCTGGATGTTCTGGATGGAAACCAGGGTGAAGCCCTGATCCCGGAGTTTGAACTCTCTGGAGTAGAGCGCCAGGTTGAGGATGTCGCCCTCCGACTCCACCTTGATCAAGGCCCTCTGGTGGGGCCTCATCGTCTGGAGTGTTTGGAGAAGTTCCGGACTGAATGACTCCAAGGCCTTGATGTTCTTCAGAAAGGGGACCTTGAACAGCTTCTTGGCGGCCGGGTTGATCAGCTCGACATCGCCGTTGCTCTGACAGGCCAGCAGGCCGATCCCGACGTGCTGGACGATAATCTGGAGGTATTGGTAGTGCTCTTCCTTTTCCATCCGGATTTTCCGGAAGTTGTCCATGATCTCGGTGAAGGCCTGGCGCAGCCGGTCGAACGAACGGCCGAGTTTCTCATCCTTGAACGTCAGGGAGAAATCATGGTAGCGAAGGGCCAGCAGGAATCGGGCCAGTTCCCGGTTTGACTTCTCGACGTAAAGGATGAGGGAGATGACCTGGTAAATGACGGACAGCCCGAGCAGAATGTAAACGGCATAAAGGCGGGTCTTGGCCACGATCAAGACGAAGGTGCCGATCGAGAGGGCCAGAAGCAGCACCCGGACGAAACACTGAAAACGGAAGCGTTTAAAGATCATGTTTCTGCAATCTGCGGTAGAGCGCGGCCCGGGATAGGCCCAGCTCTTTGGCTGCCTGGCTGATGTTGCCTCCGTGTTTGGTCAATGCCCTGTGGATGGCCAGGTTTTCGATTTTTTCGAGGTTCAATTCCGTTGCGAGGAGAGAAGCCTCCTTGGCCGTCTCCGCGGGGAAAAAGAAATCGGCGGGCTGCAGGGCCTCCGATTCACTCAGGATGATGGCCCGTTCGATGGCGTGCTGCAGTTCGCGGACATTTCCGGGCCAATCATAGGACTCCAGTTTCTTCAGGGTAGCGGGTGTCAGCCGTTTTTTCTCCCGGCCGTATTTTTTTCCATAGATCTTCAAGAAGTGCTCGGCCAGCAGGGGGATGTCTTTTCCCCTCTGGCGCAAAGGCGGGATGTGGATCTCGACGGTGTTGATGCGATAGAGGAGGTCCTGGCGGAACTTGCCCTGGTTGGCCAAGCCGAGGATCGGCCGATTGGTGGCGCAGATGATCCGGACGTCGATCGGGATCTCCTTGTTCGAGCCGACCCGGGTCACTTTCCGGTTCTCCAGGGCGGTCAGTATCTTGGCCTGGAGGGTCAGCGGGAGGTTGGCGATTTCGTCCAGGAAGAGAGTTCCCCCGGAAGCGACCTCGAAGCGGCCGGCCCGGTCTTCCCGGGCGTCGGTGAAGGCGCCCTTGACGTGGCCGAAGAGCTCGCTTTCGAAGAGGCTTTCACTCAGGGCGCCCATATCGACAGCGATAAAGACCTCGCCGGCCCGGCGGCTCTGCCGGTGGAGTTCCCTGGCGACCAGCTCTTTTCCCGTGCCATTCTCTCCCAGGATGAGGACATTGGCCTCGGTGTCGGCGACTTTCCGGATGGTTTCGAAAACACTCTGCATGGCCGGGCTGTGGCCGATGAAGTCCTGGAAGGGCTTGTCGAGGTCGGCGCTGAGCTGTTTCTGGCGCTGCCGCAGGTGGCTGGCTTCGAGACGGGAGCGGCGCAGGTTGAGCGCGGCCGAGATCGTGCCGACGAACTTTTCATTCTGCCAGGGTTTGAGAACAAAATCCGTGGCTCCTTCTTTGATCGCCCGCACGGCCATTCCCACATCCCCGAAGGCGGTGATCAGAATGACGACGGCCGCGGGGTCGTAATGGAGGATCTTGTTCAGCCAGTCGAAACCTTCCCGGCCCGAGGTGGCGCCGCGAGCGAAATTCATGTCCAGGAGAATGACATCATAAGAATCGTTCTTGAGCAGGGAGGGAACGGCCTCGGGGCTTTTTTCGGTGTGAACGGAAGCCACATGCCTTTTCAGGAGAAGACGGGCCGCTTGGAGGATATCCTCGTCGTCGTCAATGATCAGGATCTTCCCGGATTTTGTGTCCATGGGGCCATCCTTAGCTGGATTTTTTCATTATATCAAAAGCCCGGAGGCAATTCATTTCCCTCATTTAAACCGTTCTCATCTCTTTTTCTATTCTAGGAATGGGACCTGTCACGGCGCGTCCCTTCCGTCCTCGCTCAAGACCCGCCCACCCGCCACCATCTCGCTCGGCCGCTCAGGGACTGGCGCCATGCCACCCATTCCTATTCTGTAACCATATCCTTTTATAGGCGGAAAGGCATCTTCTCAATTCATAGCAAGTAACATGCCTAGGGCACTCGGCCCCGTTTCTTCTGGGGAGATTCTAGATCGAGGCGATAAAGTAAGGAGGCAAAGGTGTCCGAAAACGGACATTCATTGTTTTGTAGGCGGACAGGTCGGGCGGCCCCAATTTGAGTTTTTTGGCGGTTGCCCCAGTTCTTTTGGAATGGCACGATTATTGCTCAAATAGGGGAGAGGACAAAATGGCACTGGACACAGAAAAAAAACATACCCCGCTCAGCGGTATGGACCGCAAAATCAAAAAGAAAAAGTGGACTCCTGGAAAAATCGCCGCCTGGACGGCGTCCGGAGCCTTCGTCCTTTTCATGCTCTACCTGTTCATCTTCAAATTGAACCGGTCCGCATTGAACGTCCAGACAGAGCGGCTGACTATCTCCACCGTCGAGAGGGGCCCTTTCCAGGAATTCATCCCGGTCCAGGGAAACGTCCTGCCCATCTACCAACACTACCTGACCGCCATGGAAGGAGGCCAGGTGGAGGAGATTTTCGTTCTGGCGGGCGCGATGGTCAAGAAGGGAGAACCGATCGTCAGGCTGGCCAATACGAACCTCCTCCTCGACATCATGTGGCGCGAGGCCGAGCTCTTCCAGCAGAGCAACAACCTTCGCAACACCCGGCTGTCCCTGGAGCAGTACCGGCTCCAGCTCAGCCAGGCCCTCGAGGACGTCGACAGCGAGCTCCAGCGACAGAAACGCACCTACGATCGCTATGCGCGGCTGATCAAGGAGAAGCTAATTTCCCAGCAAGAATTTGAGCTATCCAGGGACCTCTACGAACATCTCCTCAGGAAGAAGGCGCTGACCGAGCAGAGCATGGCGAACGAGCTCAAGTTCAGGCAGGCCCAGATCGATGCCCTGGAAGAGTCCCTTAAGCGCATGCAGGACAACCTTGGCATCGTCAAGGAAAAGCAGGAAAACCTGACTGTTCGGGCGCCCGTCTCCGGCCTTCTCAGCGCCTTGATGGTCGAGATCGGCCAGTCCAAAGCGCCGGGAGAGCGGCTGGGGCAGGTCGATGTCCTGGAAGGATTCAAGGTGAGAGCCCCCGTCGACGAGCTC